>NZ_JADBRA010000018.1:0-116005 GCF_014896205.1 Enterobacter cloacae complex sp. I2 | reverse complement strand
CTATTCACTTGAACCTATATAGATACAAGCACTATTTTTTAATTATAAATTAGATAAAAAAACCAATTACCGTCTGTAAACTGGCGACTTAACCCAAATTCCTATGTAAAACATAGCGATAACAACCTGGATAAAAGTTAAATACATGTTTTTGAAGAATGATTAATGCGATATCAATAATAACCTCATTAAACTGTTTTTAGATAACATTGCACGCCTGCCTCATTTCTTTTCCTGCAAAATGCTGTAAACTGCGAGATATTGCGACATTTTGCAGGATAGTGCCCTCATGCATAAAACCGCCAGACAGAAATATGTGCTTGATATTATTAGTGAACAAGGCCAGGCCAGCATCACCGAGCTGGCAGAAAGGCTACAGGTATCGGCTGACACCATCCGTCGCGATTTGACCGACCTGGAAAAGCAGGGCCTTGCGCAAAAAAACCATGGCGGAGCCATCGCACTCAATCTCTCGACGATGACCCGTGTCAGCAGGAATACCTTGCTTCCTGAAATTAAGCAGCAGTTGGGTAAACAGGTGGCGCAACATGTGCCTGCGGGCTCGACGCTTTTTCTGGACGCGGGAAGCACAATACTGGCCGTTGCCTCTTTCCTTCAGGGGCCGCTGACCATCATTACCCCTTCTCTCGATATCGCCCAGCTGGTTAGCGCCCGGGAGGATATTGACCTGATCCTGCTCGGTGGAAAGTGGGATCAGAAACAGCGCCTGTTTGCCGGAAGTGCCACCCTTTCCCTGCTCTCTCGCTACCGGGCAGATATCGCCATTCTTGGCGCATGCGCCATTCATGCCGAGCTCGGGTTAAGCGCCAGTCAGGAGGCGGATGCCGAGGTCAAGCGAGCCATGCTGGCCGCAAGCCAGGCGCGCTGGATAGTCGCCGATCACCTGAAGCTCAACCAGTGCGAACCGTATCTGGTTTCGGGGTTATCCCAGATTCATCAACTGTTTTTAGATCGTCCCTGGGCAGAGCTCGGGGACCCTGGCGCCTTGCAGGTTACCGTTTGCGCGCATTAACGTGGAGAAGGTCATGAATAAAGTGAAAACAATCAATATTGCGCTGATCGGGTATGGTTTTGTAGGTAAGACGTTTCATGCCCCGCTGATCCGGTCCGTCGATGGCCTGAAGCTGGCGGTGGTCTCATCCCGGGATGAAGAGAAGGTCAAACGCGATCTGCCCGACGTCCTCGTTGTCGCCACGCCAGAAAAGGCCATTCAGCACCCGGATATCGACCTGGTGGTGATCGCCTCCCCCAACGCGACCCATGCGCCGCTGGCTACGCTGGCCCTGAACGCCGGCAAGCACGTGGTGGTAGATAAGCCGTTCACGCTGGATATGCAGGAAGCGCGGGATCTGATTACGCTGGCTGAAGAAAAACAGCTGCTGCTTTCTGTCTTCCATAACCGCCGCTGGGACAGCGATTTTCTCGGCATTAAGCAGGTGATTGCGCAAGGCAGCATCGGCAAGGTAAAACACCTTGAGTCACATATCGATCGTTTCCGCCCGGAAGTTCGCGTGCGCTGGAGAGAGCAAAACGTTCCCGGCAGCGGCCTGTGGTTTGACTTAGGCCCGCACATGATTGACCAGACGCTACAGCTTTTTGGACTGCCACAGTCGGTGCAGGGCAACATCGCCACGCTGCGTGACGGCGCAGAGATTAACGACTGGGCGCACGTGGTGCTGAATTATCCTGAACACAAAGTGATCCTCCATTGCAGCATGCTGGTGGCGGGCGGCGTTTCACGCTTTACGGTCCACGGCGACAAAGCGAGCGTGGTGAAAGCGCGCATCGACCAGCAGGAAGCCCAGCTGCTGGCGGGCGTCATTCCAGGCAGCGAAAGCTGGGGTGAAGACAGCGACGATATGGTGCTGTTTAATGCTCAGGGTGAAGCCAGCGCTATCCCTGCGCCAAAAGGCGATCAGCGACAATACTATATCAACGTGCGCGATGCCCTGAACGGCAAGATTGATAATCCGGTCCATCCGGTGGAAGCGCTGGCGGTGATGGCGGTGCTGGAAGCGGCGGTAAAATCGTCGGAAACGGGTTCAACCCAGACGCTGGAGTTAACGACGCAGGAGCGCGCGCAGCTGCAATAAACAGCGAAAAAAATGCCCTGCGGACTGGCAGGGCATTATCGTTTACTGACGCTTTTTCGGCATCATGCGCAGCAGCGTGTTGTCCTTCCAGAAGTAGTGATGCATTAGCGCGGCAAAGGCGTGCAAACCAATGACGAAATAGCCCAGATTCGCCAGGGTCACGTGCCACTCTTTTAGGCTGTCCACCAGGTCAAAATTCCCCTCCGCCGCATGCGGCATCGTCAGGCCAAAGGCAAACCAGTCATTTCCCCGGTTATACATCATCACGATGCCGATCAGCGGCAGCGCAATGAACAGCAGGTAGATAACCAGATGCCCCAGATGAGACAGCCCGGTGATCATTGCTTTTGGCTTCGGTTGAATAGGCGGAGCCGGGAATTTAAGGCGAATAAGCAGGCGCGCCACCATCAGCACCAGGATGCTGATCCCGCAGGAAACGTGGATCATATTAATGAGCGGACGATCGCTTCGCGGGAACCATCCCCTGAACTCCATGGCGCAATAGGCCATAATAACTAACAGAAAAACCAGCCAGTGAATGCTGATTTGCAGACCCGTATATTTTGTGCGCATGTCGTTTCCCGATAAATAACAACCAACGCGCCAACATAACCACCTTTCCTGAAAATGTGAACCCCCTCGCACGGAGGGGGCTCTTAATTACGACTGCAAATAGACCACCTGCGTCTGCAAATACTCATTCAGACCGTGTTTACCGTCCGCCCCGCCGATACCGGATTTCCGCCAGCCCGCATGGAAGCCCTGCATCGCTTCAAAGTTTTCGCGGTTAATGTAGGTCTCACCGAACTTAAGCCCTTTAATGGCTTTCATGGCGACGTTCAGATCCTGCGTATAAACAGACGAGGTTAAACCGTAGTCACTGTCGTTGGCCATTTTCAGGGCCTCTTCCAGCGTGTCGAAAACCACCACGGGCAGCACCGGGCCAAAGGTCTCTTCGTGCATGATGGTCATGTCCTGACGCACGTCCAGCAGCAGCGTTGGGGGATAGAAATACCCTTTGCCTTCTGCTGCCTTACCGCCAAGGACAACTTTTGCCCCTTCCTGCACCGCGCGCGCCACCTTCTGCTCGACGCGCTCCAGCGCGGCGGCGTTGATCAGCGGCCCCATGGCAATGTCGGTTCGTTCCGCCGGATTACCGAACTGGACGGCTTTCATGGCCTCGCCCAGACGATTGACAAAGCGGTCGTAGATCCCTTTCTGGACGTAAACACGTTCAGCGCAGTTACAGACCTGTCCGGTGTTGATAACGCGTGAATCGACAATGGCCTTCACGGCCAGCTCGAGGTCGGCATCGTCCATCACGATAGCCGGTGCTTTACCGCCCAGCTCCAGCCCCACTTTGGTGATGTTTTTCGCAGCCGCTGCCATGATCTTCTCGCCCGCCCCGACGCTGCCGGTCATGCTTACCATCGCCACCTTCGGATTCCCGGCCAGCTCCTGTCCAACGGTTTCACCGCGGCCCAGCACCAGGTTAAAGACGCCTTTCGGCAGGCCAATCTCGTCGACGATTTTGGCGAACGCAATGGCGTTGTTTGGGGTAAATTCGCTCGGCTTGATAACGATGGTGTTGCCGGTGATCAGCGCGGGGGCTAGCTTACGGGCGATCAGGAAGAAGGGAAAGTTCCACGGCAGGATACCGGTGGTCACGCCGAGGGCGCGTTTAAACACCAGAATATTCTCGCCCGGACGGTCGCTCTGAATGATTTCCCCTTCATAACGACGCGCCCACTCGGCCATATAGTCGATATAGTCAGCGGTAAAGTTCACTTCCACTTCCGCCAGCTGCTGGATCTTGCCGCCTTCGGCCACAATCAGCGCGCTGATTTCGCTGACGCGCTCGCGGATCCCGGCGGAAATTTTGCGCAGCCAGCCTGCGCGTTCAATGGCAGGCAGCGCCTCCCAGCCAGCCTGCGCGCGCTCTGCCGCATCAATGGCTTTGCGGGCATCCTCGGCGCCGCCGTCGGGAATACGGGAAATGACCTCTTCCGTGGCCGGATTGATCACGTCAATCCATGCATCACCCTGCCAGGCAACAAACTGTCCATCGATATACATAGGATGTTGTACGGGTACTGTCATAACCTGCTCCTGTAATTACACTGTTTTCAACAAGTAAACTTATTGTTAAAAACTATAATTACCGGGGCAAATGCCTACTGTATGAGCCTGTTTTTGTGAGATATCTCATAAAAGAAACGGGTCAGCACGCTTCAGGAATTACAAATTGGCAACATGAGATGCCCGTTTGCGTAAAAGATGGCGCAAACGGGCAGATCGCTACAGCAGAGAACGGCTCACCAGCGCGTCGGTGAGAATGACGTCGTTTCGTAAGGTCTGCCACGCCGACTCCACCTCGGCGGGGATGTCGACGTGGGCAATAAAGTCACGCCCCGCCGGACCGTAGCCGTTAATGTCGTCCCTTAATCGTGGAAGTTCACCCAGCACCAGCGACAGGTAGCGCTCTACCGGCCATAACCCCTCAACCGGGCCGCTAAAGACCAGACCGTCGTCGCTGTTTTGCAGCACCGGGGTCAGGCCGGGGTGACTCACCCAGGCGGGCGATATGCTGTCGTCGCGGCATACGCGGGCAAACGTAGCCATTGTGCGACGCTGCATCGTCGGGTCCTGCACCACCAGCACCCGTGCGGCGTTCAGGCCGGATTGTTTCATTAACGCCCAGCTGAAGCGGGCGTTTTCCCCGCAGTTGGTGGACTGATCCTCAACGTGAAGTTTTTCAGCCGGAATATTCCAGAACTCGCGGGCGATGTCGGCCAGGATAGCCGCCTCGGCCCGCCCGGTGGTGGGTATCCTGTTGTAGCGGGGGTGTTTCGCAATCGCGGCGTAAAGGAAGGTCGTCGAGTGACCGATCCCGCCGCTGATGATCAGAGGAACACTCTGTTCAGCCGCGATTTTACAGGCAGCATCAATCGCGGGAATAACCGCGTTACCTGCCAGAATCACCAGATCAACGGGCTGGTTGTCCTGATAGTCATCCTGAGCAAGCCACGTCCCGACGGTATTCACGGCGTCGAGGGTTGTGCCAGGCAGACAGGGGAAAAGTGCCATTGTCATCGTTACCTCCTTACAGCATTCATCTTTAGAGTACTTCACGCAACGGGGGTGAAAAGGAGATCACTCTGAAAGCGGAGGTGCTCATTACGCGGCATATTTGTCATTTTGATGAAATAACCAGAAACATCCAAAAACAATTGGGTTGCACCCTGGGTTTGTGCTTTTGATTATCTGCCCTTCAATACATCCTGCCAAAACAGCGTGCTGAAAAAGCACCTGTTGCTGCTTAATCCATCGTGATCTGACCCGTTTTAGTTCTGGCTGACTTGCCAAACGTAACATCCAACCCTAAGTTTCTTAACAATTTCACAACCATTACACACCGACAGGTTGCACCTGAAGCGCGCCAGGTAACACCTCTATTATCATCCACGTGGCGGAGTTTTGAGTCATGACACAACATGAGAGCACGACAACGGTATTGCGGAAAAACAAAAAGGTATTAATTGCCAGTCTTACGGGAAGTTCTATTGAATGGTTTGATTATTTTCTCTATGGCACCGCTGCCGCCCTGGTGTTTAACAAGATTTTCTTTCCGATGGTCGACCCGGTAATCGGGCTGATCCTCTCGTATCTCTCCTTCTCGTTGACCTTCTTTATTCGCCCCATTGGCGGCGTTCTCTTTGCACATATCGGGGATCGTATCGGTCGCAAAAAAACGCTTGTCCTAACCCTTTCATTGATGGGAGGTGCAACCGTGATGATTGGCCTGCTGCCCACCTACGACATGATCGGGATGTGGGCGCCCGCGTTGCTGATCCTGATGCGTATTATTCAGGGGATGGGTATCGGCGGTGAATGGGGTGGCGCGCTGCTGCTGGCTTACGAGTATGCGCCAGAAAAACGCAAAGGCTTCTTCGGCAGTATTCCGCAGGCGGGCGTTACCATCGGCATGTTGATGGCAACATTTATCGTCTCGCTAATGACGCTGTTCAGCGAAGAGGATTTTCTCTCCTGGGGCTGGCGCATTCCGTTCCTGCTCAGTTCCGTGCTGGTATTATTGGGGCTGTGGATCCGGAAAGATATTGACGAAACGCCTGATTTCCAGAAAGTGAAAAACTCCGGTCAGGTTGCGAAAGCTCCGCTGCGCGACACCCTAAAACACCACTGGCGTGAAGTGCTAATTGCCGCCGGGCTTAAGGTTGTTGAGACAGCACCGTTCTATATTTTCTCCACGTTTGTGGTGAGCTACGCCACTACCACCCTTACCTATCAGAAATCCCAGGCGCTGGAGGCAGTCACTCTTGGCGCACTGGTCGCCACTATCATGATCCCGCTGATGGGGCTGCTCTCCGACAGGGTTGGCCGCCAGCGAATGTACTCCGTCAGTGTCTTCATGCTCGGCCTGTTTATCGTGCCCTGGTTTATGCTGCTGAATACCGGTACCACCTGGGGAATTGTGCTCGCGACCGTTATCGCTTTTGGCGTACTGTGGGCACCGGTGACGGCAGTTCTCGGGACGCTCTGCTCTGAAATTTTCAGTGCCAACGTTCGCTACACCGGTATCACGCTGGGTTATCAACTTGGGGCCGCGCTGGCAGGCGGAACGGCACCGCTAATAGCTACCGGACTGCTGGCGAAATACGACGGCGACTGGGTACCCGTGGCCTGGTATCTGGGCGTGACGGTCGCTATCTCCCTCGTTGCAATTTTTTGTGCCAGCCGCATCAACCGTGAACGCCACCTTCAGGCGCAGCCGGAACAGCGATAATATTATTGCGGCTCCGTTCGCGAGCCGCACTTTTTCTTCATTATTCCCTCTACATTTGATTAACATACAATAATCGTATTCACTTGAATTATGATTTGCGGCAACCGTAGAATCATTAGCCCGCTCACAATTCAACTTTTTGAAAGGTAAACCCCGTTATGCGCCTGCCCCAACGCGATCCTTATGCTCCTCGCGAGTGGCAGCCACACGAGAAACCCGCCCTGCTGGGTTCCCCTTCCACCCCGGAACATCCCACCCCAAAACGGATCGCCTATGGCGTGGTCGGCCTGTTGGTGTGTTTGACCGGGGCGCTGGGTAACGCGGTCGTCACCGCCAATCTGCAAAATCTGCAAGGCACCTTCGGCGCCTGGTCGACCGAAATCGCCTGGCTGCCCGCGGTGTATGTTATGACCAACGTCTCCATAAATCTGCTGCTGGTGAAGTTTCGCCAGCAGTACGGTTTACGCGCGTTTACGGAAGGCTTCCTGGTGCTGTATGTGCTGGTCACCTTTTTCCACCTGTTTGTGAACGATCTCAGTTCGGCGCTGATGGTGCGTGCGGCGCACGGGATGGTCGCCGCCGCGCTCAGCTCGCTCGGCATTTATTACCAGATACAGGCCTGGCCCGCGAAGCATCGACTGAAGGCGCTGACCATCGGCATTACCGGGTCGTCGCTGGCGATCCCGCTGGCGCGGCTGTTCTCCACCGAGCTGTTACAGCTTGACGAGTGGCGCGGACTGTACTTCTTCGAACTGGGGCTGGCCCTGATATCGCTGGCCTGCGTGATGGTGCTAAAGCTGCCCCCGGGCGATCGGCGCAAAGTTTTCGAGAAGAAAGATTTCATCACCTTCTTTTTGCTGGCACCCGGCATGGCGCTGCTGTGCGCGGTTCTGTCGTTAGGGCGTCTGGACTGGTGGTTTGAAGCGCCGTGGATCGGCTGGGCGCTGGCCCTCTCGCTGGTGCTGATTGTCTCTGCGATTGTGTTTGAGCATAACCGCAGCAACCCGCTGCTCAATACGCGTTGGCTCTCCAGCGGCAGCATCGTACGTCTGGGGCTGATTATGCTGCTGATCCGCATCGTGCTGGCGGAGCAGAACACCGGCGTCATCGGCTGGCTGCAATATGTAGGCCTACAGAATGAACAGATGACCCATCTGGCATGGGCTATTTTCGCCGGGATTGTCTGCGGTATCGTCACCAGTTGCCTGACGATAAAACCCACTAAACTGGCCTGGCCGATTATCACCTCGCTGGCGCTGATGATTATCGCCTCGCTGCTGGACAGCCAGTCCAACAACCTGACCCGACCGGATCAGCTGATGTTCAGCCAGTTCCTGCTGGGCTTCGGCAGCGCTTTCTTCCTCGCGCCTGCGATGCTGGCCGCCATTGGCGGGGTGATCGCCGACCCGCGCAACCTGGTCAGCTTTTCCGTAATGTTTGGCATGAGTCAGAACCTTGGAGGCCTGCTGGGTTCCGCGATCCTCGGCACCTTCCAGACCTGGCGCGAGAAGTACCATTCCAGCCTGCTGGCCGACCAGCTCACCACCCTGAACCCGCTGGTGAACGAACGTATTCAGCTTTACACCCAGATGTATAAAAGCCTGATTGGCGACAGTTCCCTGCTGGGCACTCAGGCCATTACCCAGCTCCAGACGGTGACGGCGCTTGAGGCAAATATTCTGGCTTACAACGATACTTATTTACTGACGGCGAGCATTGCCACTGCCACGCTGGTCTGGATTTTATGGCGCTTGCTGCGCCTGCGCATTACCGCCCGTATGGCCCTTAAGAACGCCACTGGCAATAAGTCATGATTATTTTTCAGGAGAGGTTATGAGTCAGCAGGATGCCGCCAAAGAGCAGGCCAACACCCGTAAAAACGTGCGCGTCGTGTCCATTTTCACCGCCGCGGCTATCGGTATTGTCGGGGTGCTGGTGATCCTTTATGCCTGGCAGTTGCCTCCGTTCACGCGTCACGCGCAGTTCACCGATAACGCCTACGTGCGCGGCCAGACAACGTTCATCAGTCCACAGGTAAACGGCTACATTACCGAGGTTCACGTTCAGGATTTCGTGCAGGTTAAAAAAGGCGATCTGCTGTTGCAGATTGACGACCGGATCTATCGCCAGCGCGTCCATCAGGCCGAGGCGCAGCTGGCAATGAAAATCGCTGCCCTGAACAACAACCTGCAACAACGCAAAAGTGCGGAAGCGGTGATTGCCAGAAACGAGGCGGCGCTGAAAAACGCCCGTGCCCAAAGCCTGAAAACCCAGGCGGATCTGAGGCGCGTGAAGGATCTGACCGCAGACGGCTCCCTGTCCATCCGCGAGCGCGATGCAGCGCTGGCGAGTGCCGCGCAGGGTAGCGCCGATATCGATCAGGCAAAAGCGACGCTTGAGATGTCGCGCCAGGATTTACAAACGGTCATCGTTAATCGCGGTTCGCTGGAAGCGGACGTTGAAAATGCCAAAGCCGCCCTTGAACTGGCGCAGATCGATCTGCAAAACACCCGAATTGTCGCCCCGCGCGACGGCCAGCTCGGGCAGGTTGCGGTGCGTCTGGGGGCGTACGTGACTGCCGGAACGCACTTGACCACGCTGGTTCCGCCGCAGCACTGGGTGATCGCCAACATCAAAGAGACGCAGCTGGCGAATATACGCGTCGGCCAGCCGGTGAAATTCACCGTCGATGCGTTGAACGATAAAGCCTATCAGGGGCGCGTAGAGAGCATTTCCCCGGCCACTGGCGTGGAGTTCAGCGCTATCACCCCGGATAACGCCACAGGCAACTTTGTCAAAATCGCCCAGCGCATCCCGGTGCGCATTGAGGTTCTCGGTGAGGCGGAGGACTACCGGCTGCTGCGCCCTGGCATGTCGGTGCAGGTCACCATCGACACGCGGGAGGCGAAACAATGACGCTTCGCCCGATCGCTGGCCTGCTGATGATGGCTATCCTGGCGGGTTGCCAGTCGGTAGACGTTGAGCCCGCCACATCGTCACTGCACATTCCGGCCCAGTGGCGCGCCACGTCGGGGCCGTCCAGCCCGGCAGAGCAGCTCTGGTGGCGCAATTTTCACGACAGCCATCTGAACCGCTATGTGGATCAGGCGCTGAAGAACAACAGCGACGTGCTGATTGCCCGCGAACGGATTAATGAGTATCAGGCCCGGGTGTACGCCGCCGACGGCAGCCTGTTTCCGTCGCTAGATGCGGGCGTGACGGGAACGCGCGGACGCTCGCAGTCCGCCGCCACCGGGCTTCCGGTATACGGTACGCTGTATAAAGGCAGCCTGACCGCCAGCTACGACGTGGATATCTGGGGTGTAAACCGCGGCACCACCCGTGCCGCTGAAGCATCGCTGGAGGCACAAAAAGCGGCTGCTGCGGCGGCAGATCTTACCGTCGCGTCGTCAGTGGCCTCCGGGTACGTCACCCTGCTGTCGCTGGATGAACAGCTTCGCGTGACCCGTTCCACGCTGAAGTCGCGTGAAGAGGCGTTTAACCTTGCTAAACGGCAGTTTGAGACGGGATACAGCTCTCGCCTTGAGCTGATGCAATCGGATTCTGAGCTGCGCGCCACCCGCGCGCAGGTTCCACTTCTTCAGCACCAGATTGCGCAACAGGAGAATGCGCTTAGCCTGCTGCTTGGCGGCAATCCGGGTGACGTTCCGCGCGGTGAAAGCTTCGACGCCCTGACGCCGCTGAAACTGCCTTCACAACTGCCGTCGACGTTACTTAACCGACGTCCGGATATCGTCCAGGCGGAACGTCAGCTCGTTGCGGCGGACGCGACGCTGGCGTCATCGCGCGCCAGCCTGCTGCCGTCGATCAACCTCACGGCCACGGGATCGGTGCAGGATCGCACGCTGTCGGGATTGCTGGATAACCCCCTACAGCTCTGGAGCGTGGGCGGCAGTATTCTTGCGCCGCTGCTGAACCGCCAGACGCTGAATGCACAGGTAGATATCTCTCAGTCCCAGCGCAATCAGGCGCTGTACAGCTACGAAAAAACCGTACGTAACGCGTTTGTCGAGGTGAATGACAGCCTTGATGCCATCACCCGCTATCAGGAACAGCTTACCGAGCTGCTGGCACAGCAGCAGGTCGCGCAGGAGACGCTGCGGATTGCGCAAAACCGCTACCGCAACGGGTACTCTTCCTATCTGGATGTGCTTGACGCGCAGCGCACCTTATTCTCGGTGCAGACAAACTTGGTACAGGTGAAAAATAACCTGCTGCTGGCGCAAATTGATTTGTATAAAGCGCTGGGCGGCGGTTGGGCCAGTGCGTGAAAACATGCCGGGTGGCGGCTACGCCTTACCCGGCCTACACGTCTGGTGATGGTGGAACGCGGCCACGCCTCACGAGGCATACATATGCTTCCGTAGGCCCGGTAAGCGCAGCGCCACCGGGCAAAGGTTTTAGCCGGAGATCTGCTCCATCGCCTGCAAGATACGCTTGTCCGAAATCGGGTACGGGGTGCCAAGCTGCTGAGCGAAAAAGCTCACGCGCAACTCCTCGATCATCCAGCGGATCTCCTGCACGTCGTCATCCTCCCGACGCGCCGGCGGCAGTTTGTTCAGCCACTGCTGCCATGCCTGCTGCACGTTTTCGACTTTCAGCATCTGCACCCGGTCGCGATGCGGATCGATCGCCATTTTCTCCAGACGTTTTTCAATCGCCTGCAAATAACGCAGCGTATCGCCCAGCCGCTTAAAGCCGTTGCCGGTCACAAAACCGCGATAGACCAGCCCGGCCATCTGCGCCTTCACGTCCGACAGCCCCAGCGCCATGGTCATATCCACCCGCCCTTTCAGGCGCTTGTTGATAGTGAACACGGCGGTGAGGATCTGCTCGACCTGTTTCGCAATCTCTACCACGGTATCGTTCAGCTCCGCGCGCACCTTTTCATGAAGCTGAGCAAAGCCCTCTTCCGTCCAGACCGGACCGCCCGCCTCGTGGATCAGCTTGTCCACGCCGCAGGAGATGCAGTCGTCAATCAGATCCAGCACTTTGCCGTACGGGTTAAAGTACAGCCCCAGCTTGGCTTTGTTCGGCAGCTTCTCGTGCAGATACTTAATCGGCGACGGAATGTTGAGCAGAAGCAGTCGACGCAGCCCGCGCCACATCATCTGCTGCTGTTCCTGCGGATTGTCAAAGAGCTTAATCGCCACGCTGTCGCGCTCATCCACCAGCGCAGGCCAGGCTTTCACCTTGTAGTTCCCGCGCTTCTGCTCGTAGCTTTCCGGAAGTTGACCAAAGCTCCAGATATGCAGCCCGCTCTGCTCGATACCGTCGTCCGCCACGGCAGACAGGGTCTCCTGCACTTTGCCCTTCAGGGCGTCCTTCAGTTCCGAAAGCGAGCGGCCTTCCAGCAGTTTTTTATTTTTATCGTCCACCACGCGGAAGGTGATTTTCAGGTGATCGGGCACCTGATCCCAGTTCCAGTCCTCGCGGTCAATGGTGGTCCCGGTCATGCGGCGGAACTCGCGCTCAAGCGCGTCCAGCAGCGGCAGCTCCAGCGGCGTGACGCGGCCTAAAAAGGCTTCGGCGTAGTTCGGTGCTGGCACAAAATTGCGCCGTACCGGCTTTGGCAGCGACTTGATCAGCGCAATCACCAGCTCGCGGCGCAGGCCGGGAATTTGCCACTCAAACCCGCTCTCTTCCACCTGGTTTAACAGCGGCAGCGGAATGTGCACCGTCACGCCATCGGCATCCGCGCCCGGCTCAAACTGATAGGTCAGCCGCAGCTTGAGGTTCCCCTGATGCCAGAAGTTCGGGTAGTCGAGCTTGCTGACCGACTCCGCGCCCTCTTTGATCAGCATGCTCTTTTCGAAGTTGAGCAGGTCCGGGGTCTCTTTGCTGGCTTTCTTCCACCAGCTGTCGAAATGGCGCGCCGAGATCACATCGTGGCTGATGCGCTGGTCGTAAAACTCAAACAGCGTCTCGTCGTCCACCAGAATGTCGCGGCGGCGGGACTTGTGCTCAAGCTCTTCCACCTCGGCGCGCAGCTTCAGGTTTTCGCGGAAGAACGCGTGGCGCGTCTGCCAGTCGCCCTCCACCAGCGCATGGCGGATAAACAGCTCGCGACTTAACGCCGGATCGATCTGGCTGTAGTTAACCTTCCGCGCAGCGACCACCGGCAGGCCATAGACGGTGACTTTTTCGGTTGCCATCACCGCGCCCTGCCCGCGCTCCCAGTGCGGCTCGCTGTACGAGCGTTTCAGCAGGTGCTGCGCCACCGGTTCAACCCATTCAGGGTCGATGCGCGCGGCAATGCGCCCCCACAGACGGCTGGTTTCCACCAGCTCGGCAACCATGGTCCACTTCGGCGGCTTTTTGAACAAGCCCGAGCCCGGGAAGATGGAGAATCGTGCGTTACGTGCCCCGGTATACTCCTGCTTATCGGCATCCTTCATCCCGATATGGGACAGCAGGCCGGTCAGCAGCGCGATATGAATTTCGCGGTACTCCGCCGGTTCACTGTTCACCGGGATGCCCAGCTCTTTTACCACCTGGCGCAGCTGGGTATAGATATCCTGCCACTCGCGCACGCGCAGGTAGTTGAGGAAATCCACCCGGCACTGACGACGGAACTGGTTCGAGGAGAGCGCTTTTTGCTGCTCGCCGAGGTAGTTCCACAGGTTCACAAAGGCGAGGAAATCAGACTCTTTATCGTGGAAGCGACGGTGTTTTTCATCCGACGCCTGCTGTTTGTCCATCGGGCGCTCGCGCGGATCCTGAATGGAGAGCGCCGAGGTGATGATCATCGCCTCGCGCACGCAGCCATGCTTTTGCGCTTCCAGCACCATGCGCGCCAGACGCGGATCAACCGGAAGCTGGCTAAGCTGACGGCCTAATGGCGTTAGCCTGTAGGCCGTCGCCTGCTCGTCGGTGGTGATGGCGCCCAGCTCTTCCAGCAGGCGCACCCCGTCCTGAATATTGCGCTTGTCCGGCGCTTCCACAAACGGGAAGGCGGCGATATCGCCCAGCCCCAGCGCGGTCATTTGCAGAATAACGGACGCCAGGTTGGTGCGCAGGATCTCGGGGTCGGTAAACGCCGGGCGCGACAGGAAATCGTCTTCCGAATAGAGACGAATACAGATCCCTTCCGACACGCGGCCACAGCGCCCCTTACGCTGATTCGCCGACGCCTGCGATACCGGCTCGATCGGCAGGCGCTGGACCTTGGTACGGTAGCTGTAGCGGCTGATGCGCGCCGTGCCAGGGTCGATCACGTATTTGATGCCCGGCACGGTGAGCGAAGTTTCGGCCACGTTGGTCGCCAGCACGATGCGGCGCCCGCCGTGCGGCTGGAACACGCGGTTCTGCTCGCTGTTCGACAGGCGCGCGTACAGCGGCAGGATCTCAGTATGGCGCAGGTCGCGCTTGCTGAGCGCATCGGCGGTGTCGCGAATTTCGCGCTCGCCGCTCATAAAGATCAGAATGTCGCCCGAACTCTCGTTGCCCAGCTCGTCGACGGCATCAAAGATGGCCTGAAGCTGGTCGCGCTCGGTATCGTCCGCCTCTTCAACAATCGGGCGATAGCGCACTTCCACCGGATAGGTGCGGCCCGACACTTCAATAATCGGCGCGTTGTTGAAATGTTTTGAGAAGCGCTCCGGGTCGATGGTCGCGGAGGTGATGATGATTTTCAGATCCGGACGGCGCGGCAGCAGCTCTTTCAGGTAGCCGAGCAGGAAGTCGATGTTCAGGCTGCGCTCGTGCGCTTCATCGATGATGATGGTGTCGTATTGCATCAGCAGACGATCCTGCTGGATTTCCGCCAGCAGAATACCGTCGGTCATCAACTTAACCATGGTGTTGTCGCTGACGCGATCGCTGAATCGCACCTTGTAGCCGATGCAGCCGCCCGGCTCCGTTTGCAGCTCTTCGGCAATACGGTTCGCCACGGTGCGCGCCGCCAGACGACGCGGCTGGGTATGGCCAATCAGCCCCTTCACCCCGCGGCCCAGCTCCATGCAGATTTTCGGCAACTGGGTGGTTTTACCTGAACCGGTTTCGCCCGCGACAATCACCACCTGGTGGTCGCGCACGGCCTCAAGAATGTCCTGTTTTTTCTGGCTGACGGGCAGGTTTTCCGGGTAGGTAATCTCCGGGCGTGCGGCTTCGCGCAGCACAACCTTCCCTGCCGCCTGTTCAATCTCTTTGGCCATCTCCTGGTAAATGGCCTGTTGTGCATCAGGATTTTTAACCTTCTTAACCCCGTGCAGGCGGCGCGCAAACCGCTGTTTGTCGCGCAGCATCAGCGAATTAAGCTGCTGCATCAGCATCGGGAAGGTCAATTTTTGTTGTTCTGTCATAGCGTTAACGGGCAGTGCACTGCCGGATAAAATCTCTTTTTAATGATTGCTATAGAGTACCACATCAGCGCTTTTCGCGCCTTATTCAAAAAATTCGAACATAGACTTCGATATATTGCGCTATCCCTGTGGCAGGATTGTGAATAAAGTGTCAACAAGCAACGGGGCAACCCCCTTCAATCAAATACAAAACAGGAATTTCCCATGAGCAAAGTATTAGTGTTGAAATCCAGTATTCTGGCAGGGTACTCACAGTCTGGTCAGTTATCCGACTATTTCGTTGAGCAGTGGCGCGAACAGCATACTGCGGATGAAATCACCGTTCGCGACCTGGCGGCAAACCCGATTCCTGTGCTGGACGGCGAGCTGGTTGGCGCGCTGCGTCCGAGCGATGCGCCTTTATCCCCACGTCAGCAGGAAGCCCTGGCGCTCTCCGACGAGCTGATTGCTGAATTGCAGGCGCACGACGTTATCGTGATCAACGCCCCAATGTACAACTTCAACATTCCTACCCAGCTGAAGAACTACTTCGACCTGGTGGCGCGCGCTGGCGTAACCTTCCGTTACACCGAGAACGGCCCGGAAGGTCTGGTAAAAGGTAAACGCGCTATCGTCCTGACCAGCCGCGGCGGTATTCACAAAGATACCCCAACCGACCTGGTGGCGCCGTACATGACCCTGTTCCTCGGCTTCATCGGCATTACCGACGTGAACTTTGTGTTCGCTGAAGGTATCGCTTACGGCCCGGAAGTGGCTACCAAAGCGCAGTCCGACGCGAAAGCCGCTATCGACAGCCTGGTCGCTGCCTAAGATCTCCCCCTCTCACCGCCCGGTGGGAGGGTTTTTCTTTTCCTGCATATTTCGTTATCATCCGCACCCACTCTCCAGCCGGGCGGCCTGATGTCTGTCATTATCGATACTTTTATTGCACCCCCCTGTCACGACGACATTGAGATCTTATGGCAGGACGAACATCTGCTGCTTATCAACAAACCTTCCGGCCTGCTTAGCCTCTCGGGAAAAAATCCGCAAAACCGCGATTCCGTTCACCACCGTCTGGTGCAAACCTTTCCTGGCTGCACGCTGGTGCATCGCCTTGATTTTGGCACCTCGGGCCTGATGGTCATTGCGCGTAACAAGGTGATTAACGCCGCTCTTTGTCACCAGTTCAGCCAGCGCGCCGTCAGCAAGGTTTACACCGCCCTGCTGTGCGGACATGTGGAAGAGGATGAAGGGACCGTGGATGCGCCGATTGCCAAAGATCCGGCGCTGTTTCCGCTGATGACGATCTGTTCACTCACCGGTAAACCCGCCCGCTCCCGCTACCGGGTGGTGGAACGTGTATACCAGGATACGAAAATGCCGTTGACGCGGGTGGAACTTATCCCGGAGACCGGGCGCACCCACCAGTTGCGCATTCACTGCCAGCAGTTAGGTCACCCTATTTTGGGGTGCGATCTGTATGGTGGACTGGAATGGCCGGGCGCTGAAGAAACGCCCCGGCTGATGCTGCATGCAAGCGTTCTGAGTTTTATGCATCCGCTGAGCGGCGAGACCATGAATGCCCGTCACGCCGCGCCATTTTGAAACAGGTTTACCACATTAAATCGTCAGGGATTTTGAAGTCTGCGTACGGATCGTCTTCGTCCTGCTCTTCCTGACTCAGCGCGCTGTTTAGCACAATGCTGTCTGCATCGCGCTGGGCAATTTTATCCGCTACCACCGCCGGAATAATCGCATATTCACAGTCGCCATTCGCGTTAATCACCAGACGGGCAATGGCCAGACGACCGTTAATCAGCTGGGTTTGTGTCTGCTTATCGACATCGATTTTTTTGATCAGGTTGCCGTCGGTAAAGTTAAAGGTGATGTTGCCCCTCGCCACGGTGATGCGGTTCATCTCAATCAGCTGCTTCACCTGCGCCTTAAACTCTTTCGCCAGCACCGCCTGTTTTTGCTGTTCGCTCAGCTGCTTGTCACGCTCAAGCTGCGCTTTCTTATTCTCTTCAACGGCTTCTCTCGCCTCGCGAGCCTGGACGCGGGATTTTTTTGCCGTGCGCTGGACCTTCGCCATCTTTTTGCTGCTGACTAAGCCCGCTTTCAGCATCTGCTCTTGTAGGGTGAGTTTTGTCATGATCGTTTAAACCGGTTGGAAATGTCGGGGGATTATACCTGAATTGCGCAGTTCATGAAGAACCCTCATGACGCAGTGAAATTAAGTCACTTCCCCTGCGCCAGTGGCTCAGGCATAAATTATGCATTGATAACGTCCCGGCAACATGAACTTAGGATGCATAACGAAAATGAGTCAGGCTTTCACATTTACCCTTAAGCGCAGTTGCTTTGATGAAAACTATAACCCGTCAGAAAACACGCGCACGACCACCAACTTCGCCAACCTCGCCCGTGGGGAGAAGCGTCAGGAAAACCTGCGCAATACGCTGGTGATGATCAACAATCGCTTTAACGCGCTGGCGAGCTGGGATAACCCCAAGGCGGACCGCTACGCCGTTGAGCTGGAGATTGTATCGGTCGATATGAATATTGGCGGGGAATTTACCTTCCCGGCCATCGAAATTCTGCAAACGACGATTGTGGATAAAAAGACCGACGAGCGCATTGAAGGCATCGTCGGGAATAACTTCTCATCCTATGTCCGTGACTATGATTTCAGCGTCCTGCTGCTGGAGCACAATAAAGATCAATCCCGTTTTACTCTCCCCGAGAATTTCGGTGAGCTGCACGGCAATATTTTTAAGTGTTTTGTGCATTCTGCGGAATATCGGGAGAACTTCAAAAAAGCGCCGGTGATCTGCCTGAGCGTCTCCAGCAAAGACACCTACCGCCGCACCGGTAACCACCATCCGGTGCTGGGCCTGGAGTACCAGCCGGACGGCGAGTCGCTGACGGAGCAGTATTTCGCCAAAATGGGCCTTAAGGTTCGCTACTTCATGCCTGAGAACAGCGTCGCGCCTTTTGCCTTCTTCTTCACCGGCGATTTACTGCGTGATTACACCAATCTGGAGCTGATCGGCACCATCAGCACGATGGAGACGTTCCAGAAGATTTATCGCCCGGAAATTTATAATGCTAATTCCGCCGCGGGGCAGTGCTATCAGCCCGACCTGAATCAGCAGGATCACTCATTAACCAAAATCGTTTATGACCGTGAAGAGCGCAGCCGTCTGGCCATTGAGCAGGGGAAATATACCGAAGAGCGGTTTATCAAACCCTATAAAACCCTTCTTGAGCAGTGGTCTCATCACTTCACGCTTTAATTTAATACGGATAAAAGGTTTCTACTTATGAAAACATTGCTCCCGACATCGACGGCTGGCAGCCTGCCGAAACCCACCTGGCTTGCGCAGCCGGAAACGCTCTGGTCACCGTGGAAATTACAGGACGACGAATTACTGGCAGGGAAACAGGATGCGCTGCGTTTGTCTCTGGACGAGCAACTCCGCGCGGGGATTGATATCGTCAGCGATGGCGAACAAACCCGCCAGCATTTCGTTACCACCTTTATTGAACACCTGAGCGGAGTGGATTTTGAGAACCGCCAGACGGTGCGCATCCGTAATCGCTATGATGCGAGCGTGCCGACCGTGGTGGATGCGGTAGCGCGCCAGAAACCGGTGTTCGTCGACGACGCGAAGTACCTGCGCCAGCTTACGGACAAGCCGATCAAGTGGGCGCTGCCCGGCCCCATGACCATGATCGACACGCTTTACGATGCCCACTATAAAAGCCGCGAAAAGCTGGCCTGGGAGTTCGCTAAAATCCTCAATCAGGAAGCGCGCGAGCTGGAAGCGGCAGGCGTTGACATCATTCAGTTCGATGAACCGGCCTTTAACGTCTTTTTCGACGAGGTGAACGACTGGGGTATCGCCGCGCTGGAGCGCGCCATTGAAGGGCTGAAATGCGAAACCGCAGTGCATATCTGCTACGGTTACGGCATCAAAGCCAATACGGACTGGAAAAAGACGCTCGGTTCCGAGTGGCGCCAGTATGAAGAGGCGTTTCCTAAATTGCAGACCTCGAAGATCGATATCATCTCGCTGGAGTGCCACAACTCGCGCGTGCCGATGGATCTGCTGGAGCTGATTCGCGGTAAAAAAGTGATGGTCGGGGCGATTGACGTCGCCACCCAAACCATCGAAACGCCGGAAGAGGTCGCCGATACGCTGCGCAAGGCGTTGCAGTTTGTGGATGCAGACAAGCTTTATCCGTCGACCAACTGCGGCATGGCTCCCCTTTCCCGCCAGGTTGCCAACGGTAAGCTCAAGGCGCTAAGCGCCGGAGCAGAGATCCTCCGCCGCGAGCTTGCCCGTTAATCCTCAGGTTTGCCAGTACAGCGGCGTACCGAACCGTTCAATATAGTAATCAATCACCGCCCTGACGTTCAGGGGCGGATGACGCGCGTTCGGGTAAATCGCCGCAATCGTCAGCGGCTCCGTATTGATTGAACACTCCCTCTCCGGCAGCAATGCCACCAGCTCACCGCTTTTCAGCCGTTCGCTCACCATCCAGTCGGGGAAAAGCACAATGCCCATGCCGCCCAGCGCCGAAATCAGGAGCGTTTCCGCGTTATTGGAGGTCATCAACGGTACGACGGGATAGTGAACCCACGCCTCGCCCGGCGACCGGATCAGCCAGCGGTTAGGCCCGGACGATCCGCGGTACACCAGACAGCGGTGACGGCTAAGATCGTCCGGCCCCTCAGGCGCGCCATGTTTGCGCAGATAGTCCGGCGAGGCCGCCAGATGGTAGAACTGCTGCCCAAACACCCGCGCGTGAAACGAGGAGTCCGTCAGCGCGCCGATGCGAAAGATAACGTCCGCGGCGTCGCGGTGGGGATCGATAAAATCGTCGGTGAGGGTAAGTTCAACGGAGAGACGGGGATAACGCGCCAGAAGCCCAGGCAGGCCCGGCGCGATGTGCCGTTGTCCGAAAAAGACCGGGCCATTGATGCGCAGCGTGCCCGACGGCTCGCGGGCGCGTTCATCCAGCTCGCGTCGCGCATCTTCCAGGTTACCGGCCATCGCCCGCGCATAGCGAACAAAAAGATGTCCGCTCTCTGTGGGCATAATCGCCCGCGTGTTGCGGTAGAACAGCTGTTGCCCGAGGGCGTCCTCAAGCTGGTGGATCACGCGTGAAACCTGCGACGCGGAGATCCCTTCCCGCCGCGCGACCACGGAAAAATTTTGCGTTTCGTATACGTCGATGAAGATCAGCAGCGCGCGAATGCTGATATGTCCGGCATCCATCATTAATGCATTTCCTGCACAGGTGTTTCCTGCATTATGGCATTTTTCTCAATGATGTTCAGACGTAATCTTCTCCGCCTGGAAAAAGGAGAAAAAGCGTTATGCACATTATTTTAATTTTACTGGTGATTGCCGGCGGCATGGGGCTGTCCGTGGAAGCCGGGCTGCTGGGGCCGCTGGGCGCGGAGGTAGGCGATCTGTGGGCTGCGTTCAGCATATTCAGCGTGGGGACGGGGCTGACGTTTCTGCTGATGCTGTTTTTCAGCCCGCGCAACAGCCCCTCATTTTTTGCGCAACCGTCATGGCACCTGCTGGGCGGCGTGCTCGGTCCGGTTTACGTCATCATTCTCACCATTGCCACCCCGGCGATCGGCATCGCGATGACGATGATTGGCATTCTGGCCGGTCAGGTATTTAAAAGCCTGATTATTGACCACTATGGCCTGCTGGGTACGCCGCACCGCAGGATCGATACAAAACGCATTATTGCGCTGGGGTTTATCATTGCGGCGCTCATTCTCGTGGCTCAGGGGTAACGTTATGACAGTAATTATGATTATTCTGGCCGTGATTGGCGGCGCGACGCTGAGCATTCAGGCTGCCATTAACGGGCAATTAGGCAGCAGCGTGGGGGTTTTCAAAAGCGCGTTTCTGACGTTTTCCATCGGCGCGCTGGTGACCGCCCTGCTCATCTTCTTCTTTGAGCCGAAACAGGCGGTCAGTCTGATGGATGTGCCCAAATGGCAGCTTCTGGGCGCCCTGTGCGGCGTGCCTTATATCGTGATTATGGTGCTCGCGGTGCAGCGCATCGGCACCGCCGTTGCCACGGTAGCGGTGATCCTGGGCCAGCTGGCCATGAGCATGCTGATTGATAACTTTGGCTGGCTGAACAATGAAGCCATTCCGTTTTCAATGAGCCGTCTGGGGGCCGTGGTCTGCCTGATTATTGCGCTCTTCTTCATCTACTCAAGCAGTAAACCTCAGCCCGAAGAGGGTTAACCGCCCTCTTTGCGGGTAAAGAACAGCGTCACCGTGGCGACGGTGACGCCAAATTTCTTCATCTCGGTTTTATTGAACAGACGGGTGCCGTCCTGCAAATACATCCAGTCATCGAAGTGCAACAGCCAGGTTTTGCCGTCCGCCTTCACGTTCATGCTGTAGCGCCAGTTAAGGGCGTTGCCCGCCGCCTGGCCTGACGCCACACCCTCAATATCGCCCGCCGTGCCCTCGTAGCGATTCTCACCAACGCGGCGGATGTGCCACACGCGCTGCTGCTTCTCGCCGTCGTCGTAGACAAAATGCTCATTCAGGGTCAGCGTGTCGCCGATAACATCACCGGCGATCTCGACGTGGAAACGGCGGATCTGCTTACCGCTGCGATCCTGAACCATCCCCCACGCCTCGGTTTTCCCCTGGAAATAGGTGAAAATATCAAGCGTCGGCTGCTGCTGACGATACTCTGTCACCTCGGTGCTGCATCCGGCCACCAGCATCGTCAGGGCAAGCGCCATTAACAGGAAACGTTTCATTTTGGTCCTCCGATTAACTGCTGACGCAGTTCAGGATACTCGGTGCGGGGATCGAGCCAGATCGCCAGAAAGCGCGAGCTAAACGCTGCCGACTGGCGTGGCCCGAGTGGCGTAAAGTTTTTCTGCGACGCTGTAGGGCGATACCAGAATTGCCCCTGTCCGTCCTTCAGCACAAACGCAAGCTGCGCGCCGGGCGTGACGTCGGGCCAGAGCGTGGACAGCATGCGTAGCCAGGCTTCACTCTGCGGCTCCTGCTGCAAAATGCCCTGCGCCTGCCACTGGTCGCGGGTCGCCTCGACCAGGTCGTCGGCAGCAATGTCGCGGGCGTAGGTAATAATCAGCGCGTTATCGCTGTCTATCCCCGCGTAGCGCCCGTCGGGCGTGAGAAGCTGAGAGGTATAGACGGTAAGCGGCCCCCAGGTGAGCGTGGCGTCGCCCACCTTGCGCCAGCTCAGCCAGTCTGCCGCCTGCACGCTACAGGTGAATAGGGTCAGCGCGAGCATGAATAACAGATTTCTCATTGTTGTCTCCCCATCAGCAGGTGGAAAAACAGCATCAGCACCAGCCAGCCCGGGATCATCCAGCTGACGACGATAAAGGTCGGTTCCAGAAACGTTATGGCCCCCAGACGCTCGCCGATCAGGTAGGCCACCGGCCCGCCCACGGTCGCCAGCGCCGTCAGCAGCCAGCCCGGCAGCGTTGTCGTGCGGGTTAGCTGCGTCCAGACGCAGGCAAACATCAGCCACAGCGCGACCATCCATAGCGGCATTAACGACGCACCGGTAAAGGCAATCAGCCCGGTCAGCGCCCAGAGGGCGTCAAGCAGCGCGCCCGACGCAGCCAGCACAATGGCGTATAGCCGGTGCGATGGCGGTAACAGCAGCCAGGCAAGCACCGCCAGCGCGATCCAGATGACCAGACCCTGCTCGCGAAACAGCACCACCAGCGTCCAGTAGAGATCGAACCCGATGGCCAGCAGAAACACCTGCCCGTAGCGCTTCATACGCGTTCCGCAGTGAGCTGCACCACGCTGATGGTGCGGGCGTTAAACCCGGCTTCACAATAGCCGAAGTAGTACAGCCACATCCGGCGGAAACGTTCATCAAACCCGAGCTTTTCTATCTCCTGCCAGGCGTGAATGAAGCGCTGCCGCCAGTGGGCGAGCGTGCGGGCGTAATCCGGCCCCATGTCAAAGAGGTTACGCACCACAAAATCCGTGTGGCGCGTCATCAGGTCATTCATGGCGGTGATGCTGGGCAAAAAGCCGCCGGGGAAGATGTAGCGCTGTATAAAATCGACGCTTTTGCTGTAGTCGCGGTAGCGCTGATCCTGAATGGTGATGGCCTGAATCGCCATCCGCCCGCCTGGACGCAGACGCGCCTGACAGGTGCGGAAAAACGTTGGCAGGTAGCGTTGGCCGACGGCTTCGATCATCTCAACCGACACCAGCTTATCGTACACCCCGGTCAGATCGCGGTAGTCGCAGAGCAGCACCTCAACGCGATCCTGCAAGCCTGCCCGCGCGATCCGCGCGGTGGCCCAGTGGTACTGCTCCTGCGACAGCGTGGTGGTGGTCACCCGACAGCCGTGGTGACGGGCGGCGTACTCCGCCATCGCTCCCCAGCCGGTGCCAATTTCCAGCAGATGATCGTTTGCGGTGAGCGCCAGCTGGTCGCACAGCCTCGCCATTTTTGCCTGCTGAGCCGCCGCCAGATCCTGCTCTTCCCCGGTAAACAGCGCGCTGGAGTACAGGAGTTGCTCATCAAGGAAATGGGCGTAAAAGGTGTTGCCGAGATCGTAATGGGCGGCAATATTTTCACGCGCCTGAGCGCGAGAGTTGCGCCGCGCCCAGTGCCGTAGCCGCTCCACCGGCTTCGCGAGCAGGCGAAACCCTTTTTCCAGCTGCCCGAGGATCTGGCTGTTGCGCGCAATCAGCTCCAGCAGCGGCGTCAGGTGGGCCGTCTCCCAGTCGCCATCCATCCACGCTTCCGCCGCGGCAAGGCTGCCTCCCGTTAAAATGCGCCAGTAGACGCCCGGAGATCGCACCTGCACTTCGGCGTGAAGCGCGGCGGACGCGTCGCCGAAATGGAACGTCTGGGGCCCTTCACGGAGCGTCAGCGAGCCTCCGCGCAGGCCGTTCAGCAGGCGAAAAAGCAACCAGCGCGCGACGCGAGCGTTGCGCGGGATATCGGGTTCAAGCGCAAAGACGGGATCGGTCATGATCGTTCACTCCTGCTGAGGGGATGGTTATGCAGCGGCACGCGCTTGAGCCACAGCCTGAGCGCCTGCCAGTAAATGGCAGAAACGGTTTTAAGGGTCATCAACGGGATCCGCACCAGCATCGCCCGCAGCGCCCCACGCGTCAGCGGCGCCCGGCGTAGCGTCAGCGTGGCATCAAACACCTTCGTTTCCTGATGATTTTCAATATGCATGCGCAGCGTGCTGTCCGGGCTGTTGAAGCGCCAGTGGTAAACCATGTCCATCGGATTGAAGGGCGAAACATGAAATGCTTTCTCCGTCGGCGGAGCGTCCTGCCCCGCCACGGCGTAGTAATGCCGTTCATTCCACGGCGTGTTACGCACTTCGGCGAGAACCCAGCGCAGAGTGTCTTCGCCGTCATAGCAGTAGTAAAAATTGACCGGGTTAAAATGAAAGCCGAAATATCGCAGCTGCGTCAGGAGCATGATCCGCCCCGCCGGACGCTGGCCGGTCAGCTTTTCCAGACGCTCAAGGACGCGCTCTTTGAGCGGCGTGCCCAGCGGGTAATCCGCATCATAAAATGCCGCAGGCGCAAAGCGGTTTCGCCGCACGCCGACGGAGGGCAGTCTGTCCAGCTCATCGAGATCGAGCCACGCCATAAACACGCTATAGGTAAAATGGTGTGCTTTCGGCGTAAGACGGCGATGGCGCAATGCGCCGTGGTAAAGGCAACTGTTCATCTCAGTTGCCCTCCCCGGCCGCGAGAGCATTCACCACGTCCAGCGCGCTGCGCACACCATCTTCGTGAAAGCCGTTGTACCAGTACGCGCCGCAGAACCAGCTCCGCTGGCGACCGTTTATCTCGCCGCGCCGGGCCTGGGCATGCCAGCTCTTCGGGTTAAAAAGCGGATGCTCATAGACAAAGCGGCGCAGCACAAAGCGCTCATCCACCGGCGTTTCAGGGTTGAGGGTGACGCAAAACAGCGGACTGCCGGCGGGCAGCCCCTGTAAAATATTCATGTTGTAGGTAACGCAGGCGCTGGCATCATCCTGCTCGCTGAGGCGATAGTTCCAGCTGGCCCAGGCGCGCTTGCGCACCGGCAGCCAGCGCGGATCGCTGTGAAGTACCACCTCGTTACGCTGCCAGCCGATATCCCCCAGCACCTCGCGTTCAGCCTGCGTCGGGCTGGCGAGCATCGCCAGCGCCTGTGCCGAGTGGCAGGCAAATATCACCTGATCGAAGGTATGCGTAACGCCTTCCCGCTCAATGTCGACGCCGCGATCGTGGCGAACAACCTTCTGAACCGGCGCGTTGAGTTGCAGCGTCAGGCGATCGCCAAGCTTGTCCATCAGCGCGCGGATGTACTCCCGGGAGCCGCCCGGCACCACGTACCACTGCGGACGATGGGTGATGTCCAGCAAACCGTGGTTGTCGAAAAAGCGTAAAAAGAGCGGCAGCGGGAACCGTTTCATCTCCTGTAGCGACGATGACCAGATCGCCGCCCCCATCGGCAGGATGTAGTGACGGGCAAAAAAAGGCGTGAAGCGGTGCTGGCGCAGGAACGTCTCCAGCGTGGCGGACTCGCTAACGTCGCCCTCAAGCGTCTGTTTCGCCAGCCGGTTAAAGCGCACGATCTCCTTCAGCAGCGTCCAGAAGCCGGGGTTCAGCAGGTTACGACGCTGGGCGAACAGCGACGTCAGGGTATGCCCGTTGTACTCCAGCCCGCTCTGCGGGTTGTGCACCGAAAAGCTCATCTGCGTTTTTTGCCCGCTGATGCCCAGCTCGCTGAGCAGCCCCATAAAGCGCGGATAGGTGCGGTCGTTATAGACGATAAAACCGGTGTCGATGGCATACGTTCCCTGCGGGGTGTCAACATCTACCGTTGCGGTATGGCCGCCCGGCGTAGCCTGCGCTTCAAACAGCGTGACCTGATGATGTCCGGCGAGCCGCCAGCCACAGGTTAATCCGGCGATGCCGCTGCCGATAATTGCAATCTTCATGGCCGCACCATCCTGCGCAGCAGTGCGCGCTGAAGTACGTTGGGCAGGCCGGAAAGCAGGCGCAGCGCCAGGCTGAACCCGGCGGGAAACGCGATAGTATCTTTCCCTTTTGCCAGACCGCGACGAATAGCGCTGACGGCCTGCTCCACGCTAACCCGGCCCGGCATCGGAAAATCGTTTTTGCGGGTCAGCGGCGTGTCGACAAAACCGGGTGAAACGACCGTGACAGCAATCCCTTTCGGCTCCCAGTCGAGGCGTAGCGTGTCGGCAAACCAGGTTAACGCCGCCTTGGAGGCGCCATACGCTTCGGCCCGGGGGAAGTGAAGCCAGTGCGCCATCGAGCTGACCAGCACCACGCGGTTGCCGGATACCAGCTGCGGCTGCAACGCGGCAAGGCAGTTTACCGGGCCCATGAAGTTTGTGGTCATCACCCGCTCTACCAGCGCGGCATCCACCTCGCCGCGATCGAGATACTCGCAGGTTCCGGCGCAGAGGATCACCGTATCGGCAGCACAGTCCGCCAGCGCCTGGCGACAGGCGTCCCTGTCCGTCATATCGAACAGGCGCACCGTAATATTGGGGCTGTGCTGATGCAGGTCCGCCAGGCGTTGCGCATCGCGCCCGCAGGCAATCACCCGGTAGCCGTCGTCAGCGAAAGATGTCGCCAGCCCTGCCCCTATCCCCGAGCTTGCGCCGGTAATCAGAACCGTTTTCATGATTTCACTCTCCGCTTAACGCCGCGTACGGCCCAGCCGAGCACCGGAAGGTGTTCATAAATCATCTCTCCGGCATCGTAGTAATCGCGCTGGCGAACAATGCGATCGTCGCACATGTCTACCACGGAGCAGCCCGGCAGTTGCCGCATTGTCCCCCGGGCGATACGCGGGTGCGACCAGTGCATAATCCAGGTGACAACAAAGCGCTCGCCCTGCTGCAACGGTGCATCGACGGTAAAGCGACAGTGCTGAACGTTAGCCAGCAGATGGGTGAAATAGCGCTGAAGCGCGAACAGCCCGCTGTGTTCGCCAAAGGGATCGATAAGCGTGGCATCGGCGCGATAAATCTCCGCCAGCGCCGAGGGTGGCTGGGTATCCAGCGTGGTGTAGTAATCAACGAACCGACTGATGACGGACGGCAACGTGCTCATGGGTCACATCCTGGCTGTAAACAACGTAGCGAAATCGCATAATTAAAACTTACACAATTAACGTTATTTGTCCAAGTTCAGGAGAATATATTTTTTATTGTCGCTTATTATCAACAGGTTAAATGCAGCCCGCGCAGCGCCATTTTTTGATAAAAGTTAGACACCCTCACCGAAGCCCGCTTTTTTAGGGATAACCTTAAGGCAAAAGTGCCATTTATCCTCCAGACTTATCCTTTTAATTCATAAGGATGTCACGCGATGAAAAATTTACTGATGGCGCTCTTTTCCAGCCCGGAATCTTTGTTGCAGGTCATGAGTCACCAGGAAATTATCGAAGCCGTAGAGGATGGCGACCGCATCATTATCGACCAGGATGGAAACGCCTCGGTTAACTACAAAAGCAACGAGGTACGGCAGGACTTTCTGCGCCATGTCAACGCGCTAAAGAGGGCCTGAGATGGGAACGGCAATATTTATGGTATTGATGGTATGCGGGTACTGGTACACCAGCCGCGACCTGTCAACGCGATTCAAAATTAAGCGTTCATTTGGCTGGGACGTCTATTTTCTCGTGGCGCTGTATGGCTGTATTTTCGTCCTTCAGGGGGTAATCGCCACCGGCCTGCTGTGGCTGCTGTTGTTCGCCCTCTCCGCCGCTGATAACACTTTCCATTTCACGTCTGCGAAATATGCCGACTGGCAAATTGATTTTATGAACTGGAGCTTCCTGGGTATTCAGGCCCCGGTAGTGGTAATGCTGGCCTTTGCGATCCTGTTCTGTCTCTACCGCTCGAACTGGGCCGGCAGCGCGCGGCTCGACGGCGAAGGCCGGAAAAAATTGTACAAGCGGCTGGCGCAGTCGAGCGGTATCGAACAGCTGCTCTATCAGTGCATGGAAGAAGGCGAGCTGGCGCACGTCACGCTGAAATCGCGGCGGATTTATATTGGCATGATCCATACCGCCACGCTGGAGTATGAAAAAACCGCCAATATTGTGCTTATTCCGATGCTGAGCGGCTATCGTGACGGGAAAAACATGCAGCTGTGCATTGAACACAACTACAGCAAATGGTACGCCGAGCATGAGGTTACGCTCGACTCAGAGCCAAAAAGCGCCATGGATTTCCGTAAGGTGATCATGCTGGACCAGATTGAGAGTATTTCGCTATTCGATCCCGCAAGCGCGAGCGCGCTGGCGATGCGTGAATAAAAAAATGGCGCCTTATTTCTAAGGCGCCAGGATTATGAGGATGAAACCTAAACTTACGGCGTTACGATATTGAACCAGAAGTCAAACGTATCCATGTAGCTCAGCATCTCTTCCAGCTTCGCCCCGTCTCCGCTCACCTTCACGTCACCCTTGTCCACTGCCTGCTTCAGCGTCTCTTTCTTCAGGATGATGTCGTTCAGCGTGGTACGGTCAAGCGCGATGGTCGCGTCGGCATCCTTCGCCTGCGCGTTGGCGGTATGGTTCAGCACGCCGTTTTCCAGCTCCAGCTTGTATTTGCCGCCATCCTTACCGAGATCGACGTTAAACACCGCTTTGGCGTTACCGGCACGCACCCCGTTGATGTGCACGCCCAGGTAATCGAAGAACATTTCTGGCGTCATCGCACGCACGGTATCCGGGCTGGCGGTGTTCGGCGTCGGCAGCTTTTTCACGCCATTTCGCAGCTCCTGCGCGCCGGTCAGATAGAAGTTACGCCAGGTGCCCGCTTCCGCCTGATAACCTAACTGCTCCAGCGCATCGGCCTCCAGGTTACGTGCCGCCTGGTTGTTAGGATCGGCAAAGACCACTTTGCTCACCACCTGGGCAACCCAGCGGTAATTGCCCTGCTGATAATCCGCTTTGGCTTTCTGCATAATGGCATCAGCGCCGCCCATGTACTGCACGAACTTCTTCGCTGCCTGTTCAGGCGGCAGCTCGTCGAGGGTTGCCGGGTTGCCGTCGAACCAGCCGAGATAAAACACGTAGGTGGCTTTGACGTCGTGGCTAACGGAGCCGTAGTAACCACGGCTCGCCCACTGCTTCTCCAGCGATTCCGGCAGCTTAAATTCTGCGGCAATTTCATCGCGGGTCAGGCCCTTGTTGGCCATACGCAGGGTCTGGTCGTTGATGTAGCGGTACATATCGCGCTGGCCTTTCATCAGCTTGACGATATTCTCGTTACCCCAGGTCGGCCAGTGGTGCTGTGCAATAATCACTTCCGCGTCCGCGCCCCAGCGCTCAATGGCGGCGTTGATGTACTTAGACCAGGCCAGCGGATCGCGAATTTTCGCGCCGCGCAGGGAGTAGGTGTTGTGCAGCGTGTGGGTCACGTCCTCTGCGGCCTCGATCATTTTCTTCTCTTTGACGTACCACAGCATCTCCGACGGGGCTTCTGAACCCGGCGCCATCATAAAGTCGTAGGTCAAACCGTCGATCACTTCTTCCTGACCGGTATGGGTGATGTAGTTGGTCGGCGGGATGAGGGTGACGGTACCCGCAGAGGTGGTGGTGCCAAGGCCCGCACCCACCTGGCCTTTTGCGTCAGGCTTCAGCAGGTTGCCGTACATATAGCTGGCACGGCGGCTCATCGCGTTCCCAGCCATAATGTTTTCGGAAACCGCCTCTTTCATAAAGCCATCCGGCGCGTAGATTTTTACTTTGCCAGACTTCACGTCGGCTTCGTCAACCACGCCGCGCAGGCCGCCGTAGTGGTCAACGTGGCTATGGGTGATCACCACCGCCACCACCGGCTTCTTGCCGCGGTTTGCATAGTAGAGATCCAGCGCTTCTTTCGCCGGTTCAGCGCTTAGTAGCGGGTCGATAACGGTAATGCCCTTCTCGCCCTCAATGATGGTCATGTTGGAGAGATCGAGATTACGGATCTGATACACGCCGTCGGTGACCTTAAACAGTCCGCCAATGTTGATCAGCTGTGACTGGCGCCACAGGCTCGGGTTCACCGTATCCGGGGCTTTTTCACCCTCTTTCACGAAGTCATACTTCGCCGGGTTCCAGATAACGTTTCCTTGCTCGCCTTTGATCATGTTCTGCGGCAACGGAGCGATAAAGCCCTTATGGGCGTTCTCAAAGTCGGTTTTATCGGCAAAGGGCAGTTTATTATACAGGGCGTTATTAGCCTGCTGGGTTGTGGGTGTGGCATCCTGCGGCTGCACTTCAGCCCATGCAGAAAGCGAAAGCGATGTTAACACACCGGCCAGCGCCAGTTGCTTAGCGATTATCGTTAATTTCATTAAATGGCCTCATAGATTAATTGCGCCGCCCGGATATTTACTGCTGGCGGATAATTTAATGCGAACTCATTGAGGACCATTCTAAACAGAATACTTTCCCATCATAGTCCCATATGGGACTGGTATGGGGTTGTCTCGTCATCAGGACGCGACTCCTGCTATACTCGATGCGACGACAGACGTTGCGGGACGAGGCCTAGCGTGAATTTTCAGGACATCCATACCTATTATCAGCAGCTCAATATTGGGCGCTTTTTTCCACAAATCCTGTCTTCAGGAGAAGCGCTAACCGTTGCCGCAAATAAAAAGTTAGCCGTCGAGCCCGGCTATATTTATTTCTGTACCGAAGGTTCTCTGACGATATTAATGCCTGAAGATGGGTTGAATATTGGCAATACCATTGAATATATGCCCATCGGTCTAATGGAACGCTATTGCCCGCTAGCGAAATTTGAATATCGCAGCAGTGCGAAGGTTAAACTGGTAAAAATTCCCTACGCCGATTTCGACCAGCTATTTTTGCACGGCGGGCCAGAACGCGTGCAGGCGCTGACCACTATTCTGACCTTCATGTCGATTTTTACTATCGATCTGCACAACGAGCGCGGACAGGTCACGAGCTACCAGACCATCAAACACATGCTGTACCGCTATCTCTATCGGCAGGAAACCCACACGGGCGAAAATGAAGGCCTGGCGCTGTTTATCATCAAACGCACCAACCTGTCGCGAACGCATGTTTTTCGCGTGCTGGCAGATCTGAAAGCCGGGGGGTATATCACCGTGAAGCGCGGAAAGCTGGTGTCGATTGACCGGCCGTTGCCGGAAGCGTATTAAGCTCGGCCTCACGGATTTAAAAGACGCGCACAACCGGCGATTAATTATCCCGACCAGCCGATTTTGGCCGCAAATTCTCATCGAAAACCAGCCGCTTGCGTCCGGGCTCTTCTTCGCGTAATGGCTCCACCTGATGCAGCGTCTGCTTACAGCGGTCCACCAGCACCTGATACTCCCGCGTGCCCTGCATTTTCCACTCGATTTCCTGCGCGCTCAGCTGACGAATCGCTTTTGCCGGACTGCCAAGGATCAAATGATTCGCCGGCATCTCCGCTTTCGCCTTCACAAACGCCGCCGCCCCGACGATGCTGTTTTCGCCGATCGTCGCCCCGTCCATCACCACCGCATTCATCCCCACCAGCGCATTACGGCGGATGACGCAGCCATGAAGGATTGCGCTGTGGCCGATATGCCCGTCCTCTTCCACCACGGTGTCCTGCTCCGGAAAACCGTGCATCACGCAGTTATCCTGAATGTTCGCGCCGTCTTTCACTACGATTCGGCCAAAATCACCGCGCAGGCTGGCGTTGGGACCCACGTAAACGCCTTTTCCGAGGATGACGTCACCAATCAGCACCGCCGTCGGGTGAACATAGCTCTCTTCAGGCACGACCGGCGTCAGACCATCAATTTGATAAACAGGCATACCCTCTCCTTATGTGATATTCAGACCACCAAAGCGCCGATGATAAAGGGTGCCGGGTGCGGGCAGCTCGCCCACGGAGGTCTCACCCTTCTCGCTGACAAACGCCAGGGCGCCCGCCGCCACGCGCTGGTAGATGTTAATGCACAGCTGCCGCGCGCTCTGTCCCGCCCAGTGCGCAGGGAGTAACTCCTCCGGCAACAGCGGATCTTTCAGCACCACGCGACGATAAAAATGAATGAGTAACAGCTGGATCTGGAAGCAGCGCTCCGGGGTTAACTCCTCCGGCGACGCCTCCTTCAGAAGCGGCAGCAGCGGACGAAACGAATGGATAAACGTTTCGTACATCGTGTTTTGTTCAGTCAGCTGCCAGCACTCTTCCACGCGGGCTCGTAACGCCGCGCGTGATAAGGCCAGCGGTGAATGGGCCTCAAAGAAGATGACGTTTTCCGCCACGCCCGCGTCATGCAGCAGAGACTGCACATCCGCCAGGTTCTGCGACGGCGAGGCCATCAGGCTTGGCGCCAGCGTGCCAAACCCTTGCCAGATAAGCTGTTTTTTTACATCCGCGAGCGTGGTTTTATCCAGCCCCTCGGAGAGCAGCAGCAGCCATTTACCGTCCCAGGCCGGCAATTCCGCACGGTAGATTTTATTTTCCGCGCGACGGGTCAAACGCAGCCCCTTGTCGCTGAGACGGTAAAAGCTGCGGCGCCCAATACGGGACACGTCCAGCCAGCCCTCTTTGTTGAGGCGAAACAGCGCGGTGCGCACAAAGCGCTCGCCAAATCCCATTCCTTCCAGCAGGGCCGCCAGGCTGCCGAGCCAGATCTCTCCGCCGCGATGGGAAAGCGCGTCGCCATACAGCGAGGAGATAAGTGACGTTCCGCTCACCGGAACCGAGCTGACCGCGTGCTGGATAAAAGCGTCAAGTTTATTCATGTGATTCATTCTGTTGTTATTTTTTTCCTGGATGAATCATAGCACAGGAATTTGGGTTTCCCCCCTCACCCCAGCCCTCTCCCTCAAGGGAGAGGGGGCCGTCATGTTATGAGGTTCCTTCACCCGTTAGCCGCGACCTTACGCAGATCAAACACCCGGCAGGCTTTGCCTTCGGAGCGCGGAATGCTGCCGCAGTTCACGATCGTCACGTCCGTTGAGATCCCCACCATCGATTTAATACGGTGCCGCAGCTGGTGGCAGACCTGACAGCGCTGTTCATGCGTCAGCGTTAAGCTGCTCTGTTTTAGTTCAACCTTCACCGAAAGTGAATCAAGATGTCCGCGGCGGTTGACCTCCAGCTGATAGTGCGGCGAAAGGTGTTCGAACTTAACGATCTCCTCTTCCAGCTGTGACGGGAAGACGTTCACGCCGCGAATGATCAGCATGTCGTCGCTGCGCCCGCTGATGCGATCCATCCGGCGCATGGTGCGCGCGGTGCCCGGCAGCAGGCGCGTCAGGTCGCGGGTGCGGTAGCGGATCACCGGCAGCGCCTCTTTGGTCAGGGTGGTGAACAGCAGTTCGCCCTGCTCCCCGTCGGCCAGCGGCGTGCCGTCATTGGGGTTAACGATTTCCGGGAAGAAATGATCTTCCCAGATGGTCGGGCCGTCCGCGGTTTCCAGACACTCCATCGCCACGCCCGGTCCCATCACTTCCGAAAGACCATAGATATCCAGCGCAGTAATGCCCAGCCGTTTTTCGATTTCACAGCGCATCGCCTGCGTCCACGGCTCGGCGCCGAAAACGCCCACGCGCAGGGAACAGGCGCTGGCGTCACCGCCCATCTGACGCTCCAGCTCTTCGATAAGGTTCAGACAGTAAGAGGGCGTCACCATGATCATATCCGGCTGAAAATCGCGGATCAGCTGCGCCTGCTTCTCCGTCTGGCCGCCGGACATCGGGATCACCGTCGCCCCCAGACGCTCGGCACCGTAGTGCGCGCCCAGCCCGCCGGTGAACAGCCCGTAGCCGTAGGCCACGTGAATTTTATCCTTTGCGCTGCCCCCGGCGGCGCGCAGGGAGCGGGCGACGATATTGGCCCAGTTGTCGATATCATTTTGGGTATATCCTACCACGGTCGGCTTCCCGGTGGTGCCCGACGAGGCGTGGATACGCACCACCTGCTCCATCGGCACCGCAAAGGTATCGAACGGGTAGTTGTCGCGCAGATCCTGCTTGGTGGTGCACGGGAATTTTTGCAGGTCCGCCAGCTCGCTAAAATCGTCAGGGTGAACGCCCGCGGCATCAAACTTGCGTTTGTACATCGGAACGTTGTGGTAGGCGTGGTTCAGCGTCCACTTCAGGCGCGCGGTCTGCAACGCCTGTAATTCATCAACGGACGCGGTTTCGATCGGATCAAGCTTTGTTGTATTTATCATCGCAGGGTACTCACATTATTGTTCGCTCAAACACGCTCAAGGATCATGGCAATGCCCTGACCCACACCGATGCACATCGTACACAGCGCGTAGCGCCCGCCGCGTCGGTGCAATTCATTGCTTGCCGCCAGCGCCAGTCTGGCACCGCTCATGCCCAGCGGATGACCTAGCGCGATCGCCCCGCCGTTCGGGTTAACGTGCCCGGCGTCATCCGGCAAACCCAGCTGGCGCAGCACGCCCAGCGCCTGGGCGGCGAAGGCTTCGTTCAGCTCAATGACGTCCATATCGGTGATGCTCAGCCCGGCACGTTCCAGCACCTTGCGGGTGGCGGGCACCGGGCCTAGCCCCATCAGACGCGGCTCGACGCCCGCGGTCGCCATTGCCACAATGCGGGTGCGCGGCGTTAACCCCTGGGCAAGCGCCATCGGCTCGCTGGCGATAATCAGCGCCGCCGCGCCGTCGTTCACGCCGGAGGCGTTCCCCGCCGTCACCACCCCGTTCTTACGGAACGGGGTTTTCAGCGCGGCAAGCTGTTCAAGAGTGGTTTCGGCGCGGGGATGTTCATCCACGCTCACTTCCGTCACCGCCCCTTTTTTCCCCGCCACCTGTACCGGAATAATCTCCTGCGCCAGAACGCCGTTCTGCTGCGCCCGCGCGGTGCGCTGCTGGCTGCGCAGGGCAAACGCGTCCTGATCGGCACGGCTGATATTTAACAATTCCGCTACATTCTCTGCCGTTTCGGGCATGCTGTCAGTTCCGTATTGCTGATGCATGAGCGGATTCACAAATCGCCAGCCGATGGTGGTATCGAAGATCTCCGCCTGACGCTGAAACGCAGCAGTGGCTTTGCCCATCACGAACGGTGCGCGGGACATGGACTCCACGCCGCCCGCGATCAGCAGATCGCCGTCGCCCGCCTTAATGGCGCGTGCGGCAAAGCCAATCGCGTCCAGCCCCGACCCGCACAGGCGGTTAATGGTGGTGGCGGACACCGTCTGCGGCAGCCCGGCCAGCAGCGCCGACATTCTTGCCACGTTGCGGTTATCCTCCCCGGCCTGATTTGCGCAGCCGAAGATCACGTCATCAATGCGCTCCAGATCGAGCTGCGGATAACGCGCCAGCAGCGCGCGCAGCGGCACGGCCCCTAAGTCATCGGCGCGCACGCTGGACAACCCTCCGCCGTAACGGCCGACCGGGGTACGCACCCCCTCACAAATAAATGCGTCACGCATCAGGCTTCTCCTGTCACACTGCCGCCGGTGCGGTGGGATTTCCCGCGAAAAAGCGCGACGGTTTTCTGGTGTTGGTTCTGAATTTCAATGTCGTATACGCCGGTCAGCTTGCCCTGATGCTTCACCCGCGCGGTGGCGGTCAGCTTGTCTCCGGCAAAGCCCGGTCGCAGAAAGTCGATGGCGCAGCCTGAGGCTACCGCCGCCAGACCCTGACTGTTGCAGGCGTAGGCAAAGGCAGTATCGGCCAGCGAGAACAGCTGTCCGCCGTGGCAGGTTTTATGCCCGTTAAGCATTTGCGGGGTGATGGTCATGGTCACCACCGCATAGCCCTCGTCCATGTCGATAATGTCCATCCCCATCGCCTGCGCGCAGGCGTCTTGTTCGTACATCGCGCGGGCGTTATGCCAGGCGTTATGACTCATAGCTACTCTCCAGAAGCGCACGCTGGCGCAGCAGGGAACAGGGGCGATAGCGTTCCTCGCCGTAGTGACGTTGCAGGTTCTCCAGCAGGGTTAACAGACGCTGCCAGCCAAGGCGCTCGCCCCAGGCGATGGGGCCGCAGGGATAGTTGACCCCTAAGCGCATGGCGGTATCGATGTCTTGCTCGCTGGCGACCCCTTTTTGCAGGGCGTCCAGCGCTTCGTTGGCAATCATCGCCACCGTGCGCCAGACCAGCAGGCCGGGGTAATCCGCAATCTGTAACACCCGCTTCTCCTGATGCTGCAACCAGTAAATGGCCTTCTGCGTGGCGGAGCGCGGGTTGCCGGGCGCGGCGGCAATCACGGCCACATCCCGCTCGATACGGTCGACTACCACCACCGGGCAGCCGTGGCGCAGCGCCAGCGCCTGCGCGGTTTCACCCTGCGTTTCAATCAGCAGCAGTTCGTCAATTTCCGTGACACCGTCACTTCTACGCTGTACGCGCATCGGGCTGAAGCTGTCGCTGACCGGGTCGAGCCAGCTGACGGCGGGTTTTTCCTCCTGCCAGCGGTAAACGCCCTGCCCGCTTTTTTTGCCCAGACGCCCCGCCAGCACCAGCTCTTGCTGCATCAGCGACGGCAGAAAACGGCGCTCCTGCCAGAAGGCGTTAAACACGGAGCAGGTCACGGCAAAGTTGACGTCCTGACCGATCAGGTCCGTCAGCTCAAGCGGCCCCATCGGGAAGCCGACGCCGTCTCGCAGGGCGGCGTCGATCGCCTCGGGCGTTGCCACCTGCTCTTCCAGCGCGCGCCAGGCTTCCGAGTAAAACGGACGCGCCACGCGGTTGACGATAAACCCCGGCGTGGACTGACAGCGTACCGGCTGCTTTCCCCAGCTCAGCGCCAGCTCGCACAGCGCATCGGCCACTTCGGACGAGGTGGCCAGCCCGCTGACCACCTCCACCAGCTTCATCACCGGCGCGGGGTTAAAGAAGTGCAGCCCGGCGACGCGTTCAGGGTGGCTAATCTCCGCCGCAATCGCGGTAACGGAAATGGACGAGGTGTTGCTGGCGAGCAGCGTCTGCGGCGGACAGACCTCTGCCAGCTGGCTAAACAGGGCTTTTTTCACCTCAAGCCGTTCGGAGGCCGCCTCGATCACCAGATCGGCTTTCGCCAGGGCATTGATAGTCGTCACCGGCGTCAGGCGGGACAGGATCTGCTCCGCGGCGTCGGCAGAAAGTTTTCCGCGCGAAACGCGAGAGGTCAGGCGCTGGTGAATGCCGTCAACGGCGCGGGAAATCGCCGCTGCGTCAATGTCGTACACCAGCACCGGATGACCGTGGCTGGCCGCTACTTCGGCAATGCCGGCACCCATGGTGCCGCTGCCGATCACGGCGATCGTATGAAGGTTGGTCGCCATCTTATTTCCCCGTAAAGTTCGGCGTACGTTTTGCCAGAAACGCGCTGACGCCTTCCCGGTAGTCGTCGCTGCGTCCGGCCAGACGTTGGTAGTCGCGCTCCAGATCGAGCTGGGCATCAAGGGTGTTGGTTTCGGCGGCGTTAATCGCCTGCTTGATCAGGCCCAGGCCAAAGGTAGGCTGAGAGGCAAAATGCAGCGCCATCTGCCGGGCGGTGTCAGAGAGCTGTTCATCGTCCACCACCTGCCAGATCATCCCCCACGCCTGCGCCTGTTCGGCGCTGAGCTTAACGCCCAGCAGCGCCAGCCCCATGGCGCGGGCACGTCCGGCCACGCGCGGTAGCAGCCAGGTGCCGCCGCAGTCCGGCACCAGTCCGAGCTTGCTGAAGGCCATCACAAAATTGGCAGAACGGGCGGCAATTACCATGTCGCAGCCGAGGGCCAGCGTGGCACCCGCTCCTGCCGCCACGCCGTTAACCGCGCAGATCACCGGCTTCGGCAGCTTCGCCAGGCGGCGCACCAGCGGGTTGTAAAAGGTCTCAACGGACATGCCCAGATCCGGCGCGGGACCGTTGGGATCCACATTACGATCGTTAAGGTCCTGCCCGGCGCAGAAACCGCGCCCTGCCCCGGTGATCAGCAGACAGCGGATGGCGTCATCGCGCTCGGCCTGCTTCAGGCATTCGGAAAGCTGCTGGTGCATGACATCGTTAAAGCTGTTCAGGCGATCCGGGCGGTTCAGCGTAATGGTCATTACGCCCTGCTCAACATGGCTCAGAATACATTCCACAATTAGCGTCCTTTGAAGTCTGGGGTGCGTTTTTGTAAGAAGGCGTCGATACCTTCCCGGCGATCGTCGGTGGCTGCGAGCAGCGTAAACAGCTGACGCTCCTGCGCCAGCCCGGCCTGGAGCGGGACTTCCTGCGACTGGCGTAGCGCCTGCTTCGCCGCCTGTAGCGCCAGCGGCGAGTGGCTCGCCATCCGTGCCGCCAGCTTCAGGGCGTACTCCAGCGTCAGCGAGGCCGGGAAGACGTCGCTGACCAGCCCGGCTCTGTGCGCCTGAACCGCCGTGAGGCTTTCACCCGTCAGCACCATTTTGCAGGCCAGGGATTTGCCCACGCTGCGGATCAGCCGCTGGGTGCCGCCTGCGCCCGGCATGATCCCGAGGGTGATTTCCGGGAGGCCAAAACGGGCGTTATCGCCGGCAATCACCACGTCGCAGAGCAGCGCCAGCTCGCAGCCGGCGCCCAATGCGTAGCCGTTCACGGCGGCGATCAGCGGTTTATTGAAGGCGTCTATCCGTGCCCACAGCCGGGGGCGAATATCATTCAGGGTGGCGGACAGATCTTTCTCCGCCATTTCGTTCAGATCGGCCCCGGCGGCAAAGCAGCGTTCATTGCCAGAAATCACGCAGACGGCGATTTCAGCATCCGCTGCGGCGGCCTCAAGCTGCTCGGCAAGCTGCATCAGCAGCGTATTGTTGAGCGCGTTGCGCGCCGCCGGACGGTTTAGCGTTAGCTGCAACACGCGGCCATGACGGGTGACAATCAGTTCGCTCATGCCATCCCCTTCGCGTCAAAATCGACGATGACGTCGGCGGTTAACGGCAGCGCCTGACAGCTCAACACATAGCCCGCAGCCAGCTCGTCCGACTCCAGGCTGTAGTTGGTCGCCATATCGACTTTTCCGCGCAGTACTTTGCATTTGCAGGTGGCGCATACGCCGCCCTTGCAGGCATACGGCAGATCCGCACCCTGACGCAGGGCGGCGTCCAGGATGCTCTCATCGTCCGCCGTCAGGGTAATTTCCCGGTCGCGTCCGTCCTGACGGACGGTGACCTTCTGCCCCTCGGCCTGCACGCTGTGCGTCCGTTTCACGGTAGTGCCCGGCGTGTTAAACCGCTCAAGATGGATCGATTTTTCCGGCATGCCGAGCGCTTTCAGCGCCGCCTCGGCCTCGTCCATCATCGCCGACGGGCCGCAGATAAAGGCTTCGTCGTACTGGCGGAAATTGATCAGCGTTTTTGCCAGCGCCTGAAGCTTTTCGCCGTCAATGCGGCCATGAAGCAGATCGCTGTCGAGCGTCTCCTGGCTGAAGATGGAGACCAGCTGCAAGCGCTGCGGATATTTGTCCTTCAGGTCTGCCAGCGCCCGACGGAACATCATGCTCTGGCTGCTGCGGTTGCCGTAAATCAGGGTGAAGTGGCTGTGCGGTTCCGTGGACAGCGTAGCGGATAAAATGGCCAGCATCGGGGTGATCCCGGACCCGGCGGCGATTGCCAGATAGTGGCCTTCACGTTCAGCCTGCGGCTGGTAGCCGAACTGCCCCTGGGGCACCATCACCTCTAAAGCCATGCCCTGCTTAATCTCGTCCCGGGCGTAGCGGGAGAAGCGCCCGCCGTCGATGGCTTTGACCGCTACGCTGATCTCCCCCGGTGCGGTGCTCCGGCAGATGGAGTAGCAGCGGCGCAGTTCGTCACCGCCAAGCCTGGCTTTCAGGGTCAGATGCTGACCGGGGCGGAAGCGGTACGCCTCCTGCAACGCCTGCGGCACCGCGAAGGTAATGGTCACCGCGTCGCGGGTTTCAGGTTCTACTTTTGCCACTGTTAATGAATGAAACGTTGTCATGGCGGCCTCAAATACATTTGAAATAGTCGAAGGGCTCACGGCAGGTATTGCAGCGGTAGAGCGCTTTGCAGGCCGTCGAACCAAATTCACTGATAAGCGCGGTATCGGTGCTCGCACAGCGCGGGCAGCTCACCTCTGCGGGAGCGTGGGCATGGCAGCTATGGCCGACAGGCGGGCTGATACCATATTCACGCAGGCGCCTGCGCGCATCGTCGGTCATCCAGTCGGTGGTCCAGGCGGGCTCCAGTTGCAGCACAATATGTACCGGGGAAAAGCCGTTCCCGGTCAGGGTTTCGCGGATGGCCCCCAGCAGATGTTCCGTTGCCGGGCAGCCGGAATAGGTCGGCGTGAAGCCAATAACCCAGCCTTCCCCCTGCGCCTTCACGCTGCGCACCATGCCTAAATCGGTGATGGTGAGCACCGGCACTTCCGGGTCGGGGATCTGGCTTAGCAGCGCCCAAATCTGCGGGATTTGGGCAGGCGCAATGTCGACGAGGCGTTGCATAGCGTTCTCCTTCACCACTGCTGGCCGGGGTAGACGCGCTGGAGATACTGCATTTCTGCCAGCATCGGCCCCAGATGTTCGGTATGAAGCCCCTGCTTGCCGCCCGTGCGATACGCCACGTCTTCGGGCACGCGGAGGGTGGCTTCCGCCAGCCCGGCAAACACTTCGCGCTCCCACGGCTCGCGCAGGGTGCGGGGATCGACCGCCACGCCGGCGTCAATCAGCGCCAGCTCGACGTCGTCGGCATCGAACAGCTCGGCCGTGAAGCGCCACAGGCTATCCACCGCCTGCTGCATTTTCTGGCCGGAGGTTTCTGTTCCGTCGCCCAGACGCACCAGCCAGCCGCGGCTATAGCGCAGGTGATAGCGCGCCTCCTTAATTGCTTTTGCGGCGATGGCGGCAAGCTGACCGTCGCTGCTGTGGATCAGTCGCTCGTACAGCGCCACGTTCCACGCATCCATAAGGTACTGACGGGCAATGGTGTCGGCGAAGCTGCCGTTTGGCTGCTCCACCAGCAGCAGATTGCTGAACTGACGCTCATCGCGGCCATAGGCCAGGGTGTCTTCATCCCCCGTACCGTCCAGCTCAGCGGCGTAAGTCAGGAAGTTGCGCGCCTGGCCGAGCAGGTCGAGGCCGATGTTGGCGAGGGCCAGGTCAATCTCCAGCTCCGGCGCGTGGCCGCACCAGGCGCCCAGACGCTGGGAGAGCACCAGACCGTTGTCGCCCAGCCGCAGGGCATATGCAGATACGTTGTTCATCCCCAACCTCACATGTGCTCAATGCCATCAGGGATGGTGTAAAACGTCGGATGGCGGTAGACCTTGCTTTCCGCCGGATCGAAAAATTCACCACTCTCTTCCGGCTGGGAGGCGACGATTTCGCTCGCCTTCACCACCCAGATGGAACAGCCTTCGCTGCGGCGGGTATAAGCGTCACGCGCGTTTTCCAGCGCCATGCGGTCGTCGGCAGCGTGCAGACTGCCCACGTGACGGTGCGACAGCCCCTGCTTAGACCGGACAAACACTTCGTATAACGGCCAGTAAACATTGCTCATGGTTGATTCCTCTTATGCGGCCTGGCGGGCCCGTTGTTTTTCGGCATGCGCCAGCGCGGCTTCACGCACCCACGCGCCGTCGTCCCAGGCTTTACGTTTGGCGGCCAGACGTTCGTGGTTACAGATCCCGCGCCCGTTGATGACCTCGTCAAATTCCTGCCAGTCGATATCGCCGAAGCGGTAGTGGCCGCTCGCGTCATCAAACCGCAGGTCAGGGTCCGGCACGGTCATGCCGAGCATTTCCACCTGAGGCACCGTGTTATCAACAAAGCGCTGGCGCAGCTCATCGTTGCCGAAGCGCTTGATCTTCCAGGCCAGGCTGCGGGCACTGTTTGGTGAGTTGTCGTCGTTGGGTCCAAACATCATCAGCGCTGGCCACCAGAAGCGGTTAATGGCGTCCTGCAACATCTGCCGCTGGGATTCGCTGCCCTGCGCCAGCGCCATGCAGGCCTCAAAACCCTGACGCTGATGGAAGCTCTCTTCTTTACAGATTTTCACCATCGCCCGGGCATACGGGCCGTAAGACGTGCGGCACAGCGCCACCTGGTTCACGATGGCCGCACCGTCCACCAGCCAGCCGATAACGCCGATATCGGCCCAGCTCAGGGTCGGATAGTTGAAGATGGAGGAGTATTTCATCTTGCCGTCGAGCATCTTTTGATAGATGTCCTCCCGGGCGCAGCCCAGCGTTTCCGCCGCGCTGTAGAGGTACAGGCCGTGTCCGGCTTCGTCCTGCACCTTCGCCAGTAAAATGGCTTTCCGGCGCAGCGTCGGCGCGCGGGCGATCCAGTTCCCTTCCGGCAGCATGCCGACAATTTCAGAGTGGGCGTGCTGTCCAATCTGGCGGATCAGCGTCTTGCGGTAAGCTTCCGGCATCCAGTCCTGCGGCTCGATGGCCGTCTCCTGCGCGATGCGTTGCTCAAAGCGTTGTTCTTGCGTCACATAACCACCTTTATGATTCGTTAGATCACCATATGTAGCAAAATGGTGAATCACTTGGTTCCTTAAAAGTTACACAAAGGTTAAATATAACCCCAAGAAGCGTTTGCTTATTTTGTGACGACGCTCGCAAGGGTTTTCGTGAACAGCAGGAATCGCGCGGGTTTTTCATGACGAAGATGAGCAATGCAGATCACAACGTTAACAATTCATTAAAACTCAGCTTGATTTTTATGATTCATGATCAAACTATCTATAGTGAAATCACGAAACATCTGGAGAGAAGAAATGCAGCAGTTAGCCAGCTTCTTGTCCGGCACCTGGCAGTCAGGCCGGGGCCGCGAGCGCACCATAACCCACGCCATCAGCGGGGAAACGCTATTTGAAGTCACCAGCGAAGGGCTGGATATGGCGGCCGCACGCCGTTACGCCATTGAACACGGCGGGGAGGCGCTTCGCGCAATGAGCTTTATCGAGCGTGCCGCCATGCTGAAGGCGGTGGCCAAACACCTGCTGAGCCAGAAGGATCGGTTTTACGCCCTTTCAGCCCAGACCGGCGCAACGAAGGCTGACAGCTGGGTGGACATTGAAGGCGGTATCGGCACCCTCTTCACCTACGCCAGCCTCGGCAGCCGCGAACTGCCGGACGATACCCTGTGGCCAGAAGATGAGCTGATCCCGCTGTCGAAAGAAGGTGGCTTTGCGGCGCGCCACGTGTTGACGTCCAGGTCCGGCGTGGCGGTACATATCAACGCGTTCAACTTCCCGTGCTGGGGGATGCTGGAAAAACTTGCCCCGACCTGGCTTGCCGGGATGCCCGCCATCATCAAACCCGCCACCGCCACCGCGCAGGTCACGCAGGCGATGGTGAAAGCGATTGTCGAGAGCGGTCTGGTGCCGGACGGCGCCATCAGCCTGATCTGCGGCGGCGCGGGCGATCTGCTGAGCCAGCTCGACAGCCAGGACGTTGTGACGTTTACCGGATCGGCCAGCACCGGACAGAGCCTTCGCGTGCACCCGAATATCGTCGCCAATTCCATTCCGTTTACCATGGAAGCGGATTCCCTGAACTGCTGCGTGCTTGGTGAAGACGTAACGCCGGAGCAGCCGGAGTTTGCGCTGTTTATCCGTGAAGTGGTGCGCGAGATGACCGCCAAGGCCGGGCAAAAATGTACCGCCATCCGCCGCATCATCGTGCCGGAAGCGCAGGTTGAGGCCGTCAGCCAGGCGCTGATTGCGCGGCTGGAGAACGTGGTCGTCGGCGATCCGGCGCAGGAAGGAGTGAAGATGGGTGCCCTGGTCAACCATGAGCAACGCGCCGACGTGCAGGAAAAAGTCGATCATCTGCTTGCCGCGGGCTGCCAAATCCGTCTGGGTGGTAAGGCCGATTTGCAGGCGGCTGGGGCATTCTTCCCGCCGACCCTGCTGTTCTGCCCGCAGCCGGACGAGACGCCGGCCGTTCACTCCACCGAAGCCTTTGGCCCCGTCGCCACCCTGATGCCGTATCGCAATACCGAACACGCCATGCAGCTGGCGCGAGCGGGCGGCGGCAGCCTGGCGGGAACGCTGGTCACGGCAGATTCAAACGTGGCGCGGCAGTTTATTGCCGGGGCAGCACGCGCCCACGGACGTATTCAGATCCTCAACGAGGAATCTTCCAAAGAGTCTACCGGACACGGTTCCCCGCTGCCGCAGCTGGTGCACGGCGGCCCGGGACGTGCGGGCGGCGGCGAAGAGCTGGGCGGCCTGCGCGCCGTGAAGCACTATCTTCAGCGCACGGCCATTCAGGGCAGCCCGTCCATGCTCGCCGCCATCGGCAAACAGTGGGTGCGTGGCGCCGGGGTGCAGGAAGATCGCGTTCATCCGTTCCGTAAATACTTCGAAGAGTTACAGCCGGGCGACAGCCTGCTGACCCCGCGCCGTACCCTGACGGAAGCGGATATCGTGAATTTTGCCTGCCTGAGCGGAGATCACTTCTATGCCCATATGGACAAAATTGGCGCGGCGGAGTCGATTTTTGGCGAGCGCGTGGTGCACGGCTATTTTCTGATTTCCGCCGCGGCGGGGCTGTTTGTTGATGCCGGGGTTGGGCCGGTTATTGCCAACTACGGTATGGAAAACCTGCGCTTTATCGAGCCGGTTAAACCGGGCGACACCATTCAGGTGCGCCTGACCTGCAAACGTAAAACGCTGAAGAAACAGCGTGCTGCCGATGAAAGGCCCACCGGCGTGGTGGAATGGGCGGTTGAGATTTTCAACCAGCATCAGCAGGCCGTGGCGCTCTACTCCATCCTTACGCTGGTGGCGCGCCAGCAGGGTGATTTCTGACGTACCTCTTTCCTGCCGGGTGTCGCTCCGCTTACCCGGCCTACAACCGCTTGACCGGGGTGTGATTCTCCCCGGTCTTTTTTTAACCTGGCAAGACTGACAAACAACCTGGCAGATGCAGGCAAACGCTTTTCGTGCGCGCCTGTCAGGATAAGGCTGACACAACACAATAAACACAACAAGATGAGGTCTGCGATGGGAAGCTATTCTTCTTTTTCTGCCCGTAGAACGGCGCTGGCCATGGCCGTTGCGCTCTGTTGCGCCTGGCAATCCCCTGTTTACGCGCACGGCAGCGAGGCGCATATGGTTCCGATGGACAAAACGCTCCAGGCGTTCGGGGCTGACGTGCAGTGGGACGATTATGCCCAGATGTTTACCATCGTTAAAGACGGTGCTTTTGTGAAGGTCAAACCCGGCGCAAACACCGCCATGGTTAACGGCAAGCCGTTGACGCTACAGGTGCCCGTGGTGATGAAGGACAACAAGGCGTATATCCCGGAGACCTTTATCAACGATGTCTTTCAGTCCGGTCTTGATCGGACCTTTCAGGTCGAAAAAAGCCCCCATCCGTTAAACGCGCTGACGGCTGATGAAATCAAGCAGGCCGTGGAGATTGTGAAAGCGTCTGCGGATTTTAAGCCCAATACCCGCTTTACCCAGATCGCGCTGGCGGAGCCAGATAAAGCCAAAGTCTGGGACTTTGTGCTGAACGGCACGGCGGTGGATGCGCCCCGCCAGGCCAATATCATCATGCTTGACGGCAAACGCATCGTCGAAAGCCGGGTGGATTTGAAGGACAAAAAGATCCTCCACTGGGCGCCGATCAAAGACGCGCACGGCATGGTGCTGCTGGATGACTTCAACACCGTGCAGCAGATCGTCAGTGAGAGCCCGGAGTTTGCCGCGGTGCTGAAAAAGCGCGGCATTAACGATCCAAAAAAAGTGATCACCACGCCGCTTACCGTCGGCTTTTTTGACGGCAAGGATGGGCTGAAACAGGAAGATCGCCTGCTGAAAGTGATCAGCTATCTCGACGTGGGCGACGGTAATTACTGGGCGCACCCGATTGAAAACCTGGTCGCGGTGGTGGATCTTGAGCAGAAGAAAATCCAGAAGATTGAGGAAGGCCCGGTCGTGCCGGTGCCGCTCACCCCGCGCCCGTATGATGGCCGCGACCGCGTTGAGGCGGAGAAAAAACCGCTGGATATTATCGAGCCGGAAGGCAAGAACTACACCATCACCGGGGATAGGGTGCACTGGCAGAACTGGGATTTTCATCTGAGCCTGGACTCACGCGTCGGCCCGATGATCTCCACCGTGACCTATAACGACAACGGCAAAAAGCGCCAGGTGATGTACCAGGGTTCGCTCGGCGGAATGATCGTGCCGTACGGCGACCCGGATATCGGCTGGTACTTTAAAGCCTACCTGGACTCCGGTGACTACGGCATGGGTACCCTGACCTCCCCGCTGGTGCGCGGTAAAGACGCGCCGTCCAACGCCGTGATGCTCAACGAAACTATCCCGGACTACACCGGTGCGCCAATGGAGATCCCCCGGGCGATCGCTATTTTTGAGCGTTACGCCGGGCCAGAATATAAGCACCAGGAGTTAGGTAAACCCAACGTCAGCACCGAACGCCGCGAGCTGGTCGTGCGCTGGGTCAGCACCGTGGGTAACTACGATTACATCTTCGACTGGGTGTTCCATGAAAACGGCACCATCGGCATTGATGCGGGTGCCACGGGCATTGAAGCGGTAAAAGGCGTACAGACAAAAACGATGCATGACGCCACCGCGAAAGATGACACGAAATACGGGACGCTGATCGACCATAACATTGTCGGTACCACGCACCAGCACATCTATAATTTCCGTCTGGATATGGACGTGGATGGTATTAACAACAAGCTGGTGGCCATGGATCCGGAAGTCAAACCAAACGCCGCTGGCGGCCCGCGCACCAGTACCATGCAGGTTAATCAGTATGATATTGATACCGAACAGCAGGCCGCCCAGAAGTTCGACCCGGGCACCATCCGCCTGCTGAGCAACACCCGCAAAGAGAACCGCATGGGCAACCCGGTTTCGTATCAGATTATCCCTTACGCGGGGGGCACACACCCGGTGGCGACGGGCGCGAAGTTTGCTCCGGACGAGTGGATTTACCACCGCCTGAGCTTTATGGATAAACAGCTGTGGGTGACCCGTTACCATCCTGACGAAATGTACCCGGAGGGGAAATACCCGAACCGTTCCACCCACGATACGGGCCTCGGGCAGTACAGCAAAGATAACGAGTCGCTCAACGACCAGGATAACGTCATCTGGATGACTACCGGCACCACCCACGTCGCCCGCGCTGAAGAGTGGCCGATTATGCCGACAGAATGGGTGCACACGCTGCTCAAGCCGTGGAACTTTTTTGACGAGACGCCAACGCTTGGCAAGAAAAAAGCCGAGCAAAAATAAGCAACCGCCGGGCGCAATGCCCGGCTTTTCATCCGCTTACTTGCTGAATCCCCCTCCCGAATTATAGTTAATGTTACTTCGCTTAATCCTTTTGCAACTCTTGAAACATTTTGCAGCAACCGAAGTTTCCACAAACGACGCGAAACACTACCGAGAGGTTTTAGGATGAAAATCAATCAGATAGTCAGAGGGCTGGTGCTGGCAGGATGTGTTGCATCCGCAAGTTCAGCCTGGGCAGCCGAAGCACCCAAGGACGCAACCGCAGCAACGCAACAGGCCAACAACGCACTCTTCAACCAGCTCCCTTTCTCCGATAACACCGATTTTACGGACGCCCACAAAGGATTTATTGCCCCTCTTCCTCAGGAAATGATCAAAGGTGAACAAGGCAACACCGTCTGGGATCCGAAGCAGTACGCCTTTATCAAAGAAGGCGATAAAGCGCCCGATTCGGTTAACCCGAGCTTATGGCGTCAGTCCCAGCTGATTAACATCAGCGGCCTGTTTGAAGTCACTGAGGACGTCTACCAGATCCGTAACCTCGACCTGTCAAACATGACCATAATCGAAGGTAAAGAAGGCATTACCGTCGTTGACCCGCTGGTTTCAGCGGAAACGGCCAAAGTCGGGATGGATCTTTACTATAAAAATCGCGGCAAGAAACCTGTCGTCGCCGTGATTTACACCCACAGCCACGTTGACCACTACGGCGGCGTGCGCGGCGTGGTGGACGAAGCCGACGTGAAGGCCGGCAAGGTCAAAGTCTACGCGCCAGCCGGATTTATGGAGGCCGCCGTCGCGGAAAATATCATGGCGGGTAACGTCATGAGCCGCCGCGCCAGCTATATGTACGGCAACCTGCTGAAGCCGGATGCGAAAGGCCAGGTCGGCGCGGGTCTCGGCACCACCACCTCCGCCGGGACGGTAACCCTGATTGCCCCGACCAATATCATCGAGAAAGATGGACAGAAAGAGGTCATCGATGGCCTGACCTACGATTTTATGCTCGCGCCGGGCTCCGAAGCACCTTCCGAGATGCTCTGGTATATCGAAGAGAAAAAGCTGATCGAGTCTGCGGAAGACGTCACCCATACGCTGCATAACACCTACTCCCTGCGCGGCGCGAAAATTCGTGAACCGCTGCCATGGTCGAAATACATCAACCAGGCCATTGTACGCTGGGGTGATAAGGCCGACGTCATTATGGCGCAGCACCACTGGCCGACCTGGGGCAACGAAAATGTGGTTAACCTGCTGAAAAGCCAGCGCGACCTCTACCGCTACATCAATGACCAGACCCTGCGCATGGCGAACGAAGGGCTGACGCGGGACGAAATCGCCGCCAACTTTAAGCTGCCGAACTCTCTGGCCAATACCTGGGCCAACCGGGGTTATTACGGTTCCGTCAGCCATGACGTCAAAGCCACCTACGTGCTCTATTTAGGCTGGTTTGACGGCAACCCGGCGACCCTGGACGAACTGCCGCCTGAAGAAGCCGCGAAGAAATTTGTGGAGTATATGGGAGGCGCGGATGCCATCCTGAGCAAAGCCAAAACCGACTTTGACCAGGGGAACTACCGCTGGGTGGCTCAGGTTGTCAGCAAAGTGGTCTTTGCCGATCCAAACAATCAGGCTGCGCGAAACCTGGAAGCGGACGCACTGGAGCAGCTCGGTTATCAGGCTGAATCAGGCCCGTGGCGTAACTTCTACCTGACCGGCGCGCAGGAACTGCGCAACGGCGTGGTGAAAGGCCCTACTCCGAACACCGCCAGCCCGGATACCGTGCGCGCAATGACGCCAGAAATGTTCTTTGACTATCTGGCGGTGCACATCAACGGCGAAAAAGCGGCGGACGCTAAATCGGTATTTAACATCGACCTCGGCAGCGACGGCGGCAAATACAAGCTGGAGCTGGAAAACGGCGTGCTGAACCACACGGCGAACGCCGAAGCGAAAGACGCTGACGCGACCGTGACCCTCAACCGCGATACGCTGAATAAAATCATCCTGAAAGAAGTGACGCTAAAACAGGCGCAGGATAACGGCGATATCAAAGTGACCGGCGATGCCGCCAAGCTCGATGCCATGCTCGGTTATATGGATAAATTTGAATTCTGGTTTAACATTGTGACCCCGTAACGGCATGCACACGCGGGCGGTCCTTCCGCCCGCTCAAGGAAAATTCTCTTTAATGGAAAAAAGACATCCAACGACACCCGAACCTGCGACATGGCCTACCCGTAAATCAATGGTTGTCCACGGGCTGGCCGTGAATCTGCCCTGGCTCGCCTTTGTCAATGCGAGCTTTGCGCTGATGGTTCTGCTGCGCAATTCCCTGTTCGGCCATTTTGACGCCCTCTTGCACATCAGCCCGCCTCTCAGACAGATGATTGATGCTTCCATGCTGGGGGTAATCATTCTTTCCGTGGCGCTGGTCATCATGGCCTGGCGCCACATCCGCGGCGTCAGCGCCGTGCTGTTTATGTGCAGCCTGCTGTGGTCGATAAGCTGTTACTGGTTTATCACTGTGATCCAGCTTCCTCATCCCTGGCCGGTATTCGTTACCCTGCTGATGGCCGGTATGACCGCGCTCTATTTTCATCCGGTGGGGCTGGTGTGCTTTATCGCGCCGCTGTGGATCACTCTGCCCGTTGCCAGCATGCTGCTGAATCACGAGATTAACCTTCGCTTTGTCGGGCTGTGGGTGGTCTTCACCTTCATTCTCGTTTGCGGACGCTACATCCTGTTGAGCTGGTTTGAAGAGGCCTGGCGTCGCAACCAGCAGAATCAACGCTTGATTTCACGGCTGGATGCGCTGGCCCACCAGGATCCGCTGACGAGAACGGCCAACCGCCGGGCGATGGAGCTGGTGCTGGAAAACGCGGTGGAGCAAGGCAAACGCTTTACGGTGCTGATGCTGGATGTCGACTACTTCAAGCTCTATAACGACACCTATGGTCACCAGGCAGGAGACGATTGCCTCGCGCGGGTCGCAGAGGTGCTGAACGCCTCGGTGCGCACCCCGGAGGATGTGGTCTCCCGCTACGGTGGCGAGGAGTTTGTGGTGATCCTCTTTGACTGCGCGGAAAACGTTGCTGAAAAAGTCGCTGCGCGGATCCAGGAAGGCCTGCGCGCGGCAGCCATTCCGCACGGTGCGTCGAAGGTCAGTGAATATGTGACGGTCAGCATGGGGATTGCCGCCCATAGCGCAGGACTTGCCGGTCCGGAAATCATCGCCCGCGCCGATGCGGCGCTGTACCGGGCGAAAGAGGCCGGGCGGGACCGGTGGTCGCTGTAAGTTACGCCGGGTGCCGGACTGCTTCATACCGCCGAACGGCAGGTTGGCGTCGATCAGCGTGTGGCTGTTCACCCACACGGTTCCGGCCTGTAGCCTGTCGGTGTACTCCAGCGCTTTGCTGATGTTCTGCGTCCAGACGCTGGCCGTTAAGCCATATTCAGTGTCGTTCGCCAGCTGAAGCGCCTCTTCCCCGTCGGCGACACGGACCAGGTTGACCACCGGCCCGAACACCTCTTCACGCGTCAGGCGCAGATGATTATCCGGGTTGACCACCAGCGTTGGCGAAACGTAAAAGCCTTTGCCGTCTGGTCCCTGGTTCCCGGCGATCAGTTCCGCATTGTGTGCCTTTGCTTCATCCAAAAACGCCTGGACCTTATCGCAGTGGGCGCGCGACACCAGCGGATTGATAAACGCCTCGGGCGACATGCCCGGCCCGATGGTCAGGGATTTCACGGCCTGTTCAAACCCGCTGACCAGCGTGTCAAACAGCGGGGCCTCAATATAAATGCGCGAGCTGGCCGCGCAGACCTGCCCCTGATTCAGGAAGCTGCCGGTCATCAGCCCTTCAATCACCCACGCCGGATCGGCATCTTTCAGCACGATGGCCGGGTTTTTGCCTCCCAGCTCCAGCGTCACGCCCGTTAGCGTATCCGCCGCCGCGCGGGCTATCTGCTTGCCCGTCGCCGTCGAACCGGTAAAGCTCACTTTGGCAACGCGCGGGTGCGAGGTCAGCGCCGCGCCGCAGACAGCACCACTTCCGGTTACGACGTTGAACACGCCATCCGGGACACCCGCCTCGCTCGCCAGTTCCGCCACCCGCAACAGGGTGAGCGGCGTGGTTTCGGAGGGTTTGATCACGATGGAACAGCCTGCCGCCAGTGCGGGCATCACTTTCCACATGCCAATCATCAGCGGGAAGTTCCACGGTACAATCCCCGCCACGACCCCAACCGGCTCTTTGCGCGTCCACGCCTGATAGCGCGCGCCCTGCGGCAGAGGAATAGAGAGATCGAGAGTTTTGCCGGCAATTTTGGTGGTCAGCCCCGCCGTGTAGCGCATCCAGTTCAGGGTACAACCCACCTCAAAGGCGCGGGAAATATTGATGGATTTCCCCTGCTCCAGGGTTTCGAGCTGCGCCAGCTCTTCGCCGTGCTGTTCCACCAGATCCGCAAACCGCAGCAGGATGCGTTCCCGCTCTGCCGGCAGACGCCCGGCCCAGCTTCGGGCGACAAAGGCGCGCCAGCCGGACATCACCGCACGATCAACATCGTCGACGCTGGCATCGGCGGTGGAGGCAATCACCTCTCCGGTCGCCGGATTGTAGACGTTCAGACGCTTTTCGCTGTCGGATGCCGCCTGACGCCCTTCAATCCACAGGCCGTGCTGACGGTCTAAAAACTGCTGCACGCCCGGCAGGACGGCGACGTGTGATTCGGACATAGGGTACTCCTTCGTTATGCTTCGCAGGGTGTGTAAGCAGTCTAAGAGGGGTTTCGCATTCCTGCTTTTGTCTGTGTGACATTCGCTTTGCCAGCTGTGACAGGCTCCGCAAATCGTGATAATTCCCGCTTATAACGCTGTCACCGGTAAGCGTTCTTTCCTATAGTCAGCCTCGTAGCCCAGACAAAATGCAACATAAATGCAACAATGCGAAAACGGTGACGGTGCAGCGAGAAAAGCAATGGCATGTGCAAGCGAACAGGACAATTTTCAGCAGTGGCTGGCGCAAATTAACCAGGTTTGCGGGCGCTTTGCGGCGCGTCCGTTAGAGGGAGCGTTTCTCGGCGAACTGGAAACCAGCTACACCCAAAGTCTGAAGTTGAGCACGGTGACCACCGCTGGCGTTAACCTGTTTCGCACCCGTCAGGAAATCAAAAGCGGCAATGACGCCTGGTTCTACACCGTATTTCAGCTGGAAGGCAGCGCGGGAATCGAACAGGACGACCGACGCTCGGTGCTGAAAGCCGGGGATATCACGCTGATTGACGCCTCCCGCCCGTGCTCCATTTACTGGCAGGAGCGTTCCCGCCAGATTTCGCTGCTGCTACCGCGACAAATCATTGAGCAATACGCACGTTTTCAGGAAGTACGCTGTGCGCTCCCCCTCTCCCGCAGCCTGCCTACGGTGCAGCTGAGCTACCGTCTGTTGCAGGAGAGTATGGGGAATGCCGATCTGAGCGTCAGAGAAAGTGAAGCGGCGCTGGAGGCAATGGTGTGTCTGCTGCGTCCGGCGTTCCAGCAGCGTGACGAGGCGCTGCCGCGCAAGGAGCGTCAGTTCCGGCACGTGCTCTCCCTGATTGATGACCACATTCAGTCTGAGGCGTTAAGACCGGAATGGATAGCCTCAGAGAGCGGCATGTCCGTGCGCAGCTTGTACCGCATGTTTGCCGAGAAAGGGCTGGTGGTGGCGCAGTACATAAAGAACCGTCGCCTCGATTTGTGCGCGCAGGCGCTACGTGGCATCAGCGACGATGAAAAGCTGGCGGGAATTGGCTACAGCTGGGGCTTCACCGACCATAGCCATTTTTCCACCGCGTTCAAGCAGCGTTTCGGGGTTTCGCCGGGCGAGTACCGTAAGCGTTACCGCTAGCTATTTTTTCAGCCACTTGCCGTTAATCCCCTTTACGTACTCGCCCGGCTGGGCGCGCGCCACCAGCTTTTGTCCCGCCATTTTCGCCACCTCGTCGACGGGCAAATTATTATCGTCAGCCAGCTGCTGATAGCTTTCCGTACGCGCGGCGTTGATACGGTTCACCAGCGCCAGCGTTTCAGCGTCGTGCTGAACGGGCGCCAGATAGCCGCTCAGGGTTTCCCCTACGCGTCCCTGGGCGCGCGCATCGTTGAGCGTCAGCGTGGCGGCGTGAACGTTCATCCCCAGCGCCAGTAACATCAGAACTAATCGTTTCATGGCATCCTCAGAACAGATCGCTGCGGGACTTCAGCAGGGCTTCAACGTCTTTATCCACTTTAATATGGATTTCATGCTCGATTTTCACGTTCATGTTGATGGTGATCGGCTCCTTGGGCGCCGCCACTTCAATGCGCGGCGTGCAGCCTGACAGCAGCGCGACGACGGCCACGGTGAGTACACCAGCCCTCTTTTTCATCGTTGTTCCTCACTTTCCTTGCCTGTCGCACTGCGGAGAAGGGGTATCGCCGCATGTTGCTCAAACCATGTTTGCAAATTGTCCCCGAAGCGCAGACTGCGCCAGAGGGTAAAAATATTCTCTTCATGGGTGTAATTCAGGTTCACGAAGCTGCTTTTGCCCTCGACGTGGCTGATGCCTTTGATGGCGGCCTGCATGGTCAACACCCCCAGATTATCCACATTGAGCTTCGTCCACGACTGCGAAATTTCCATATAGCGGAGCCAGTTGATCGCCGCCCCGGCAACCACGTTGTCTTTCACAATGGCATCCGCCGTGTCCTGGTCGATGCGCAGCGTCATCGGCCCCGGGTTGGTCAGCCAGCCATCTTTAATGATCCATTTTTCATTGTCCAGCCAGAACGGCAGCGCGCCGCTCACCGGGCCGGACATGGCAAACTGCTTCGGATTTACCGCGCTTATCAGTTCGCTGGAGGAAATATTATCCACGCGCAGCAAAGCCGGATCGTGCTGCGGCATTCTCAGCTGCTGCATGGTAATTTTCCCGCCGAGCGCTTCGACCTTCACGTTGGTGAGCAGGAGCGGGTTTGCTTCGGTCCATGGGTAATCGCCCTGGAGATCCGCAGTGATATTTCGGGCCGTGACCAGGTTTTTCACCTCGCTGATACGTAACGTTACCGGCCCCCGCGTGCCCAGCGACCAGGTGCCCTGGCTCAGGCGGAACGGCAGGACAAAGTCAACGCCGTTAATCTCGTTATCCGGCATCCACGCGCTGCCCGCTTTCAGCACCCCGTGCCCACCTGCCTCAAAGCCCTGATCGGGCGCCGCCGAGAAGGCCACCTGAGCGTACATTTCGCCGCCGCGTAAGGTCATTTTCCACTCTGGCGGGATCAGCGGCTGGAACACCGTAAGGGACTGTTTTGGCCACCAGGCCTGACCGCGAAGGCGTTCGCCATCCCAGCGGCCATTTACCCGTACCGGGCCGATGTCGTCCGCGTGAAGGTCTCCTTTAAACTGGAACACCGTCGGGTCTGTCCCCTCAACGCTGAAGGTCAATACGGACGGTGGCAGCACGCTTCCGCCCGAGAAGCTCGTTTGCCCGGCATTGAGCGCGAGCGCGCCGCTGAAGCCAGGGTTAGCCGGGTCGCGCGACCAGCGCACCGGGCGATCCAGCACCAGGCGCGGTTTGCTGACCAGCATCGTGCCGTACTGCAATTTGTCGAAACCCGTGGAAAGATCCGTCAGCTCAATAACGTTGTCGCGCCACTCCCCGGTTCCCCGAACATCCCAGCGCGCGTTCATCGGCGTGAAGTTCCCTTTCCCCCAGTAGCGCCACTGCCACAGACCGTTATCGGGTAAAAAGTCGTTAGCCTGCCCGTCCAGATGCAGTTCAAAATCGCCCATTTCGTTTTCATGCGCCCGCAGAATGGCTTGCAGGCGTCCATCCACGCCCTTTTGGGTCAGCTTCACGCCCGCCAGCGGCCAGCGGATCTCATCGATATCCAGCGAGTCAATGATGCGCCCGCGCGAGCGCAATAATGCGCCGGGCTCAAACGTAAGCTGCGGATCGTAAAGGCTGCCGGTCAGTTTCGCCGGGAGTCTGGCATACAGGATCAGATCGTTTTGCTTGGCTTCCCCGCTCAGGTGCAGCGGCATCGCGCTGTTTTCCATGCTGAGGGAGCCGGGACCGATATTCAGCACCGCGTTGCCCTTACCCGCATCCCCCTGGGTCAGCACGTTGAGGCGCCCCGTGAAGGTAGCTTTCTCCAGCCCCTGCTGCCAGTTATCCACCTTCAGACCGACGCGTCCGCTCATCGGCATACCGGAGGCTGACAAGTTCCAGCGTCCGTCGCTGATCGTTAGCTGCTGGGCGGTGATCTGCCACGGTAAATCGAGCAGCGGATCGGGGTTCTCCCGCGCCATCACCACCAGCTGGCCCTGATTACCTTCCCAGTCCAGATCGGCATCGACCAGCGAGGATAACTGTGGCACGTTAAAGGTGGCGACCGTATGCCCCTTCACCGGCAAGCCGTCCGGCACCAGCGGCAGGGTAAATTCACCCACCAGCTTCACGGGCTGAGGCTGGTCCGGCAGCTGTACATCGAACTGGCTTACAGAAAGCGTCTGGCCGCGCAGCTGCCCCTTAATGCTCACCTGCTCTCCCTTATAGGTGATGTCCTGGCGGGCTGGGGTCAGGGAGGCATGCAGCTCACCTTCCCACTGCTGCCAGGGGGAAAGGGTAAAGCGGTGGATGGTCAGCCAGGTGTTGGGCAGGATGGCCTGCCACTGTGCCAGCGTTTTCGGCGCCACCGTCGAAGGCGCTGATTGCGGTATTTTGCTCAGGCAGACAGAGCTGAGTTCAAGCGCGCCGATATCCAGATCCCAGCGGCTTGGGTGTGACAGGGTCACGTTTTCGACGCGGGCAATTTCGCACTCTTCTACCAGATAGCGAAGATCGGGGATAATCAGGGCGTGGCGCGTTAGCCGCGGGCTTTTTTCAAACGCGATGCGCGTTCCAACGGGAAGCCAGATCCCGGCGAGTGTGGGCACCCACTGGGCGAGCGTCATCAGCAGCGTCAGCGGCACGAGTAACAGCAGCAGTAATAGCGCGATTGCGGCTTTGTATTTACCCTTCATGGGCAGTTAATATCCTGATTTTGCGAAATAAATAAGCCGTTCTTGCCGCTCATTGTCGCATGTTTAGCCAGTCAGTTGAAGGTTATGCCATTTTTAAGAGTAGATGCTCTACAATAATTCATAGAACTTATTGATTTCAATGAATTTTGAAAAATTGTAAGATAATTTTAAACATGCTAACGTGGTTCCAAAATCACTGGAGAAAGTCTTATGAAACTCGCGGTATATAGCACAAAGCAGTACGACAAAAAGTATCTGCAACATGTTAACGAGACGTACGGTTTCGATCTTGAATTTTTCGACTTTCTGCTGACTGAAAAGACGGCTAAAACCGCCCACGGCTGTGAAGGCGTATGTATCTTCGTTAACGATGATGGTAGCCGACCGGTGCTGGAAGAGTTGAAGAAACAGGGCGTGAAATACATAGCCCTGCGCTGCGCGGGCTTTAACAACGTCGATCTTGATGCCGCCAAAGAGCTGGGCCTGAAGGTCGTGCGCGTCCCGGCCTATTCTCCGGAAGCGGTGGCAGAGCACGCCGTTGGCATGATGATGTCGCTCAACCGTCGTATTCACCGCGCCTATCAGCGTACCCGTGATGCTAACTTCTCTCTGGAAGGGCTGACCGGCTTTACCATGTACGGTAAAACCGCTGGCGTGATCGGTACCGGAAAAATCGGCGTGGCCGCCCTTCGCATCCTGAAAGGTTTCGGCATGCGCTTGCTGGCGTTCGATCCGTACCCAAGCGCCGCTGCGCTGGAGCTGGGGGTGGAGTATGTCGATCTGAAAACGCTTTTCTCCCAGTCTGACGTCATCTCCCTGCACTGCCCGCTGACGCCTGAAAACTATCACCTGCTTAACCAGTCGGCGTTCGACCAGATGAAAGACGGCGTGATGATCATTAACACCAGCCGCGGCGGGCTGATCGATTCTCAGGCCGCTATCGAAGCGTTGAAAACGCAAAAAATCGGCGCGTTGGGTATGGACGTGTATGAGAACGAACGCGATCTGTTCTTTGAGGATAAATCTAACGACGTGATCCAGGACGACGTATTCCGTCGCCTGTCGGCCTGCCACAACGTGTTGTTTACCGGACACCAGGCGTTTCTGACCGCCGAAGCGCTGATCAGCATTTCGGAAACCACGCTGGGCAATTTACAGCAGCTTGATAAGGGCGAACCGTGCCCTAACGCGATCGTTTAAGCCCGTCAGGCCGGGCGGCGGTGACCTCTGCCCGGCCAATAATAAGCCCATCGGAAAAATAACAGTGCCCCGGCATATATAGGGGCTATTTCGTTTAAAATTTATAATGACCCTATAAAATAAACCTATAACTGTTTTCAGGAACCCTTCTACACTTTAAGCGGATATATCGGTAATAAGATTAATATAAGTCAATTTTATTACGTTCTTAAATGCTGGGCTATTTACTTAGCCTTCACACATTTTTGCCATTAGCAGAGGAGTCTGAAATATGGCATTCGTAACAACGAAAGATGGTGTCAGTATTTATTACAAAGACTGGGGTCCGAAAGAGGCGCAGCCTATTGTTTTCCATCACGGCTGGCCGCTGAGCGCCGATGACTGGGATAACCAGATGCTCTTTTTCCTTGCTGAAGGCTTCCGCGTCATCGCCATCGACCGTCGTGGTCATGGTCGTTCCGATCAGGTGAGTGAAGGCCACGATATGGATCATTATGCCTCCGACGCATCGGCCGTGGTTGAAAGCCTCGATCTGCGTAATGCCGTGCACGTCGGCCACTCCACCGGCGGAGGCCAGGTCGCCAGATACGTTGCGAAGTACGGTCAGCCTCAGGGGCGAGTGGCCAAAGCGGTACTGGTTAGCGCCGTTCCACCGCTGATGGTCAAAACCGACGCTAACCCCGGCGGAACGCCCATTGAGGTGTTCGACGGCTTCCGCCAGGCGCTGGCAGCTAACCGCGCCCAGTTTTACTTCGACGTCGCCAGCGGTCCGTTCTATGGATTTAACCGGGACGGAGCTGAGGTTTCGCAGGGCACGATCCAGAACTGGTGGCGTCAGGGTATGATCGGTAGCGCCAAAGCCCACTATGAAGGCATTAAGGCGTTTTCAGAGACCGACCAGACGGACGATCTCAAAGCCATCACGGTTCCTGTCCTTGTGTTGCAGGGCGATGACGATCAGGTCGTACCGTATAAAAATGCCGCCCTTCTACAGGACAAGCTGCTCGCAAACAGCGAACTTAAAATTTATCCAGGCTTCCCGCACGGGATGCATACCACGCATGCCGATACCATAAACGCCGATATTCTGGCATTTATTCGCTCATAAAGACGTAGATTATCCATAAAAAACCGGGCGTCATGCCCGGTTCTCTTTAATCGTGAAGATTATTTGAAAACTTCCGCTACGGCCTGGAAGTTCGGGCCATGCTCACGAGCAGCAATGATGACGTAGTATTTCCCGCCCTTCTCGTCTGCCAGTTTTGAAAGTTTTTCATGAAGATCTGAAGGTGAAGAAATTTGTCCACCTGAAGCCCCTACAGATACGTTACCCAGATATTCCAGTTTGAAGTGGTGCGCTTCATCCTTGGAAATCATATCTGCCGCAGATGCGCCAAAGCTTGCTACCGTTAAAGCCAATACAGTCCCTAATAGTGCTTTTTTCATATCATTCCTCCTGTTGATGAATCTATATATTTAACATTAGCACCAAATATGTAAATGATCCGTATCAATTTTGTAGATGGATTGAGCAATAAGAAGCGCGCCATTGATTATGATTACCGGCCATGCTGACGAGTAAACTGCGGGCGCAGCAGGTTCATCTACTATACTGACCGGGGTAGTTATCACTTATCTGCCCGGTTGCGCATAAAGCAACTCAAACTCACCTGTACCATGACCATCAGGAGAACAATATGCACACGAGTAAAACCCTGAAAAGGCTGCTAGCCGTATCAGCAGTTGCAGCAATGTTCAGCACCGTTGGCGTACACGCTCAGACGACAGGCGCCGCGCAGACTAGCGCTGCGGGCCAGGCTCAATCAGACGCCAAACTCAGCGCCGGCGACGAAAATGCGTTGAAGGACATGGCGCAGGCAAATATCAACGAAGTTGCCGCCGCCAGGCTCGCCCTCGACAAGGCTCAAACCAGCGACGTGAAAACATTCGCCCAGAAAATGGTCGACGATCACGGCGCCGCCCTGACCAAAGTCCAGGCCGTGGCCCAGAAAAAGGGCGTAGAGCTGCCGACCGAGCCCGACGCCGCGCATAAGGCCCTGACGTCGAGGCTGGAAAACCAGCGCGGTGACGCCTTTGACAAGATGTATATGGAATACGCCGGTGTGAAAGACCACCAGAACGTGCTGTCGAAGCTACAGAGCGACGCCAGTAAAATCAGCGATCCGGATGTGAAGGCCCTGGCCAACGAGCACACTCCGGTCGTTGAGCAGCACCTGAAGTCCGCAGAGCAGATGTCCACGCGCGCCGGGGCATCAGCCGATAAATAAGCGCGCCGGTAAAACGGCAGAGGCAAAATAAAGTGGGGCCCGCAGGCCCCACGCTTATTTCCCCCTTCCCGGGCAACACTATTCAGGCAGCGCGTAAACCACTACCTGGTCTCCTACCTGGTCCTTCAGGATCGTGTTTCCGCCCGCCACGAAGGCCACGTACTGGCGGCCTTTATACTCATAGACGGACGGGTTCGCTACCGCCGGGGCTTCTGCCTGATCGGACCACAGCTCTTCACCGGTTTCCACCGAGTAGGCGCGCACTTTGGCATCCATAGAGGCACCGATGAAGATCACGCCGCCCGCCGTCACGGCCGGGCCACCAATGGTAGGCGAACCCCAGCTTTCCGGCATGAAGAAGCCATACTGCTGGGAGGCGCCAACCGGACGACGCCATTTCACATCGCCCGTGTGCATATCCAGCGCCACGATTTCGCCAAACGGCGGCTTCCAGCACGGCATGCCCAGCCAGTTGCTCGCCACCAGCAGACGCATGCCGTACGGAGCGCCTTCCTGTGGGGCAAAACCGCTTTCGTTGCCGGAGTCTTTGTCTGCGTTATCGTAATCTTCACGGCTGTAAAGCTTCACGTACTGGACGATATGCGAAGTATTGACGATGGCGATCTGTTTTTGCGGATCGAACGCCACCCCGCCCCACTGCACGCCGCCGGCGCTATCGGGATAGGTGAGCGTGCCTTCGCCTTTGGTGGTCGGCGGGGTGTACATTCCCTCATAGGTCAGGTTATCCCACAGGCGGGAACACTGGCCGCCACCGACGATATCCGCCAGCTTCCAGATTTCCGGCTTTTTCGACTGGTCGAGCAGCGGCGCAGGTTTGGTCGGGAACGGCTGCGTAGGCGAGAGCACCTCGCCCTGCACCGAACCATCGCCCTGCGGAACCGGACGCTCTTCGATAGGCCATACGTCCTCTCCCGTCAGGCGGTTAACCACAAACAGGAAGCCCTGCTTGGTGGCCTGAACCAGCGCCGGGATCTGTTTGCCGTCTACGGTGATATCCATCAGCGTTGGCGCGGAGTTGATGTCGTAGTCCCAGACGTCGTGGTGTACCCACTGGCGAGACCAGACCACTTTACCGGTGTTGATGTCCAGCGCAGTGGTGGAGGTGCCAAGCGGAATAGCGTCGACGCGGTTGCCGCCCCAGTAGTTGGGAGACGGAGACGAGACCGGGAGATAGACCAGGCCGTTGGCCTCATCGGCAGACATGTGCGTCCAGACGTTGGCCGTACCGGTACGCTTGCGGATCTCTTCCGGGATCGCGTCAAAGGTCCATTCACGCTCGCCGGTCTGGGCGTTGAATGAAAATACGGTACCAGGAGGCGCTTCGGCATAGGCCCAGTCTTTCCCGGCCCAGCCTACCAGCAGATGGTTGCCGACGACGGTTGGCGGTTGCAGGACAGAGAGCGGATACTTGGCGTTAACGGTGTTCCACTGGTTCAGATCCAGCACGCCGTTGTCCGCAAAGTCGCTGCACGGTTTGCCTGAATCGGCGTCCAGCGCAAAGAGCTTGCCGTCAACGGTGCCCATATAGACGATTTTCTGGCATGCCTGACCGTTCACCGGTTGTTTTGCCTGCCAGTAGGAAACGCCGCGGTTTTTGAGCACCGGCTGGGTCAGCGCCTTGCGCGACGATTTGGTGTCATAGTGCCACTTCTCTTTACCCGTGCCCGGATCCAGCGCAATCAGGCGATCGAAAGGCGTGCCGATATAGAGCGTGTCGTTAGCGAAAATGGGCGTTGCGGACCATACGGTCGCCGGCGTATCGCCTTTGCCATCCGAGACGTCGCCGGTATGGAATTCCCATACTTTCGTTAATTTACCGACGTTATCCGCCGTGATCTGGGTTAATGGGCTGTATTTCTGCGCGTTAAGCTGCCCATGGAAGCTGTCCCAGGTGGCGGTGCCGGGCACCAGCGGCGTCGCTGGCTGGTTCGCCGAGGCGACTTTTTGCCCGCCACCGTTGCCGGTTGAGGCATCGTCTGTGGTTTTTGTGGTCCCGGGTGCCTGCTGATCGGCGGCATCAATGTTGAGCGAGTCCTGGGTTCCCTGAGAGGCCTCAGCGGCTTTATCCTGCGCCTGAAGCGCGAACGGAGCGACCAGCAGCGCCAGCGCCGTCATGCCGACTTTTATGAAGGGATAATGCTTATCGTTATGCACGGGCGGCTCCTCAGGTTCGGACGGAATGTTTGTAACGGGCGGAATTGCTGCTCAGCATAATCAGACCGATCAGGCCGACCACCATGGCTGCCGTTATGATGTACTGGTGCAGCAGCGCGGCGGCAAAACCAATACCCACTAACACGACCAGGGTGATAATTATCATGAAAACACGCGCCCCACGCCCCGATGCCGCACGTAACATAAAGGTCAGTATCGCCAGCACCGCGCTGGCAATGGCCACGCCCAGTGCGCCAATGGTGCCTGTGACGCCGGTGAGCGGCGTCCACCAGGCGTATAGCGCCACCGCGAAGCCTATTATCGCGGCCAGCAGCAGCAAAATACTGCCGACGCGCGAAGATTGAGAATGCAACATACCAGGGATCCCCCTCTAAAAAATGCAAAATGGACCAACGTAAAGCGTTTTCGTGGATATATGCCCCTGCTGTTCGCGCGTGCAATCGCTATTAAAACAATGCGGCGTGAAGAACGGCGGCATATTTCACTAAACGTTACTGAGTATAGAAGAGGATTTTTTTAAGGGACGTTTATCCGACGCGTGCCCTGCCCCACGCTGAGTTCATAAAGCGTCGTGTTTCGCGAAAAACGCACGGGCGAGGTTTATTGTCTGCTGTTTGGCCTTTCGTCCATTGGGCATATGGGATTTTTTCGTACGCGATGTGCGGAGAAATTATGGCCCGTCGTCGGTCAATGGCTGGAGAGTCAGTGCCCGGGTTGAACGACGCGTGAACATGACCTTCTGATTATTTGCAGGGTGTTTTCCCCTGCTGGCACAAAGTGGGCAGGCTCATGTTGAAGGTCCGCTATGAGCGATGAGAGGACGTTGAGTTTCTAGTAAAACTGACATGAAAACGTCCAGAGTCCCTCTGGGGATTTGTGAAAGTAGCCGATACCATTGTCCGCCCACATCCAGTTGACTTTTTCTTCTGACCCCACTTGAAAGACAAAATCTTGAATCCCCACACCATGTTGTATCTCCGTTGGATATCCTCCAACCTTGGTTCCCCTGTACCGGTTAAAACCATCATAGAATCTATCACTTGCATCCTCATCATCGTTTACGTCAGACAAGTCAATAATATCCCAGGCATCCTCCCATCCCGGAGCATCATCATTGACACTCACCCACCGAACCGGAAATGCGCGATATGGAGTGTTAATTGCAGGCAATAACTCAAGCCCATCAAGGGTGGCGTATTCTCGTATTAGCCACCCCTCGCCATGAGGTTTATCAAATGGATGGCTTTCCATATTATGATAAAGCACTAAGAGCGCGATCCCCTTCAGTTGTTCAGGAATCACGGGAAGCTCATCTACGCGAATCTGGAGTAGCGGAAACATCGGCTGCCCCTTCCAAACTGGCAACCCTTCACCTGGAAGAGCGACTCCTTTTAAAAACCAGGATGTAATTGGGTCTGCTGTAGGGCGGAAACCACCGACTTGTGCCACAGAGGCAGTACGTAATTTGGATCTGAGTTCTTCTAAAACTAACGCACTCCTGGATTTCATAATTGCATCCTTACGTATGCCTGTACTTCTGGATTCTGAAATAGAGAAGTTTTTATTATAAATCGTAATTATTACCCAACAGACCTAAATATTTCTGTGCTTCCTCTTCTGACTAGTAACGGAGGTCCGCTCCTGGCACTGAGCGGACTGTCATTGTCACGCATTTTGTCAGCGGTCAGTTAATCCAGTCTCCCGGCGTGAGGACCGGCAACTGCTCAAACGCTCTACTATTGTCGTTACCAGCACGATGCCGGCACCAATGGTATGCCCAGCGATCGCAGGGCCATTCAGGCCAATCGGCGTCCGGCGTCGGTATAACATATTTAACAAACTCATGGTGATGTGGTTTGTCAGGTGCAGAATTGTTATGGGCACAGTTACAGGACAATTAGATCGAAGCCACTGAATCACACAAACAGCCTTATAACAAGCTGCACGCCAAGCAAGGAATCCGAGCAACTCTATCTCTGGCCGCTGGGTAGACGTCTAGCGATCACCCGAATCTTAGCGATATTGGGCTATAAGGCATTAAGTAAGAGCGTCAGGTGGCGCTGCATTTATCCGACCTACACTACCCGTAGGCCTGATAAGCGCAGCGCCATCAGGCGTTTTCACGGAATGCTACACCTCCAGTCCGGCGCGGAACTGGCCCCACTTCAGCACCGAGTTCACCCCAATCGACAGGAACGGCTCCGGCGGGGTTCTGTTCGGGCCCGGCGAGGCCACCAGGAAATCGATCAGCTCGTTGCGCTCCCCGGCGATCATATCCGCCAGCAGTCTGCCGGTGGCGGTGCCGCGGGTGATACCCAGACCGTTACAGCACAGCGCGCCATAGACGTTCGGCGCCAGCTGGCCGAAGAAGCCTTCGTGATTGTCTGACAGGCAGATGGCCCCGCTCCAGGAGTATTCGAAATCAACCTTGCTCAGCATCGGGAAACGGCGCTCGAACGATTTACGGTGGGTCTCAATATTGTGCTTCAGCTGTTTTTCACGCGGGCGACCGTCGGGATGGAAGCTAAAGCTGTTGCGCATCAGGATGCGGTTATCAACCGTGCGGCGCACGGTGCTGCCAAACGGATGCGCCGGGATAACGCCCCACACCGGCTTGCCGCCAAGCTGCGCCTGCTCTTCAGCGGTCAGCGGACGGGTCAGGCTGCCATAGAGGAAGGTCGGCAGCAGGCGACCGCGCAGAAAACCAAAATGGGCGGCAAAGGCGTTGTTTGCAAGGATCAGCGTGTCGGCGGTGATACTGCCCAGGTCATGCACCAGCGTCACTTTATCACCATAGTCAATGGACGTGATCGGCGTGTTTTCATACAGGGTCACGTTAGATGGAAGGCTGTCCGCCAGCCCTTTCACCAGCGCCGAGGGCTGAAGCAGAATGGTGCCCGGAATATAAAGCGCCTGCTTGTAGTAAGAGATGCCGATATGATCCGGCAGATCCTTCCCGGGGATCATCTCTGCGTGGCGGCCAATTTTCTCCAGCCCACTGCGGTAGGCCTCGAGAATGGCGATCCCCTTCTCCCCCACCGCAGCCTGATATTTACCGGACTCGGTCATCTGACATTCAATGCCGTGCTCCTTTACAATCTCACGCAGATAGTTCTGCCCGAGCGTGTTGAGCTTGAGGATCAGATTGGCGGTGGTCACGTCGCCGATATAGTCCTTCGCCCCGATATCGTGCGGGACATCAATGGCGAAACCGGCGTTGCGCCCGGAGGAGCCGTAACCCACGTCCTGCGCCTCAATCAGCACCACTTCATCATCCGGGAAGTTCAGCGCCAGCTGACGAGCCGCCGCCAGCCCGGTTAGTCCGGCCCCGACTATCGCCCAGCGGGCATGCTTTTGCCCGACGTGGGCAGGACGCGGGGTACGCGGTTGACTGGTGTGATACCAACCCGGCAGGGCGTCGTCAGCAGGTAGAGAAGTGATCTTTTGCACGTGGGTTACTCCGGTAAGTAGCGTTGAATCAATGTTAGCCATCCCGAGAAAATGTGTATGTGATGTATATCTCATGTATACATCAAGTATAAAAATAGTTACAGGAATGATAAAAAAGGCGTGCGAAGCCCGGCGCAGCGGGGCGTCAGAGAAGAAATACGAATGGGGAAAGGAGGCCTGTCAGCGGGTGCCAGCAGGCCTTAGCGGGATGCGATCAGCGGTTATCCCCCTCCGGGAAAGGGGCGAAGTTATCGGCTTTCAGCCCCTGGGGCGCGATGAAGATCTCCATGTTTTCCCGCGACAGTTCCCAGTGCTCAAACACCAGATCGACCACCGCCTGTTCATCACGCGCCTCGATGGCAGCGATAAAGGCGTCGTGATGATCCGCAGCCAGCTGTAATCGGCGCTCCATGTCCTCGTTTTGCGGCCGGAAGAAGGTGTGCCCGATGCGACAGTGGTCGATCAGCAAACGTCCCAGGCTCGGCTGCAGATAGGGGTTGGCCGCCATCTCGCCCATGATCTCGTGAAAACGGTTGTTCTCCAGCGCCAGGGCTTCGGCATCGCGGGTTTGCACCGCCTTACGAAATCGCTTCTGGGTCTCTTTCAGCGCTTTTAGCTGCGCCGGTTTGTAATGCTGTACGGCAAGACGCCCGGTGGCTGCATAGATCATCGGCGCTACCAGGAAGAAATTGCGCAGCGTCGAGTGGCTCATCGGGATCACCCGTACGCCGCGTTTTTCCACAATTTCGAGGTACCCTTCCCCCGCCAGGCGTTGGAATACTTCACGCACCGGCGTACGGGAGAGACCGTACTGCGCGGTCAGCGCGGCTTCATCCAGCAGCTCGTCCGGATCCAGCTCCATGGTCAGAATATGTCGCTTGAGATCCTCATACAGCGCTACCTTTCCCGTTCTCATTGCCGCCTCCTGAAAATCGACCTGTGATGCTTAACTATGATGTTGCTTAACCTACAGATAAAGATGTGCAACAGCAAAATTATCAGCCACAGCAATCATGCTCTGCGCATTTCTCTGGCCGTCTGATAGATCAGCCTCAGGAGGGGCTCCGGATCCCGGTCTGGGGGATGGCGCAGGATCTCCCCACGCAGCCAGACAATTTCACTGCCGGCAACGTGGCGAAACGGCGGCAGCTGCCCGGCATTTTTAAGCCACTTCATAATAAAATCATTTTTTTGCCGGTTTGAGCAGATGCGTCCCTGCGTTCTCGACAGGCCAACCGCCACCAGAAGACAGAAATAGAAATGGATTCTCTCTTCCAGACCGTTAAAAACGGCTTCAGGCGTCGTCTTCAGAGAGATCAATCCAGAGAGTCTTCAGTTCGGTGTACTGGTCGAGGGCGAAGACAGATTTATCGCGCCCGCCAAAGCCCGACTGCTTGTAGCCACCAAACGGCGTGGTGGCGTCACCTTCCCCGAAGCAGTTCACCGTCACCGTACCGGCACGAATGGCGCGCGAGACGCGAATGGCCCGCTTCAGCCTGCTGGTGTAGACCGACGCGGCCAGACCGTATTCTGTATCGTTGGCCAGCGCAATGGCCTCGGCTTCGGTTTTAAAGGTGGTGACGCACAGCACCGGGCCGAAGATCTCCTCCCGGAACAGCGCGCTCTCCGGCGTCACGCCATCGATAATGGTCGGCTGGACGTAAATGCCCTGTTCAGTATCGCCGCCCTGCACCATCCGCAGCCCCTCCTGGCGGGCGGTGTCGAGATAGCCGCTCACCTTGCTGAAATGCTCCGTCGAGACCATTGCCCCCAGTCGGTTGTTGGGATCGAGCGGATTGCCCATCGGCCAGTCGCCAATCTGTTTTGCCATCTCGGACAGTAGCGCCTCTTTGACATTTTCCTGCACCAGCAGGCGCGAGGTGGCGGAACAGTTCTCGCCCATATTCCAGAATGCGCCGTTCAGCACGTGGCCAGCCACGGTCGCCAGATCCCCCGCATCGTCAAAGACCACAGCCGGATTTTTACCGCCGCACTCCAGCACCACCTTTTTCAGGTTGGATTCTGCCGCGTAGTGCAGGAAACGCCGTCCGGTAGCGGTGGAGCCGGTAAAGCTCACCATGTCGATATCCGGGTGCAGGCCAATCGGCTCCCCGACCTCCCTGCCGGTGCCAGTGACGATATTCAGCACCCCCGCCGGGACGCCCGCTTCATACGCCAGCTCGGCAACCCGCAGCGCGGTCAGCGAGGTTTGCTCCGCTGGTTTCACGACCACAGAACAGCCAGCCGCCAGCGCCGGGCCAATTTTCCAGGCCAGCATCAGCAGCGGGAAGTTCCACGGCAGGACGCAGCCCACCACACCAATCGGCTCGCGCACCACCAGCGCCATCGCGCCGTTACCGACCGGGGCGGTGTGGTCATACAGTTTGTCGATGGCTTCGGCGTGCCACTTCAGCACGTGGATAGTTTCCGGCACGTCGACCGCTTCACATTCGCTGACCGGTTTGCCGCTGTCGAGGCTCTCCAGCACTGCCAGAGAGGCGATCTCCTGCTCCATCAGCGCCGCCAGCTTCAGCAGCACCGCTTTGCGTTCGCCTAGCGCCTGCTTGCTCCAGCTTCCGGCCTCGAAGGCGCTGCGCGCCCCTTCCACCGCGGCGTTGACGTCGGTGACGTCGCAGGCGGCAATGTGAGTAAGGATCTCCCCAGTGGCAGGGTTAGTGGTCGCCAGGGTCTTGCCTGAACGCGCAGCCACGAAGCGGCCGTTGATAAAGGCTTTGTCTGCCAGAGAAAGCCCCCGGGCGATGACCGTTACCGCATCCAGCGTTTGCAACTGACTCATATCGCCCCCTTACAGCGCCGCAGCGACGTTGCGTTTCACATCGGCAATCACCGCTTTCAGCTGCGCTTTCTCTTCTTCATTCAGATCCTGCAGCGGCGCACGCACCGTGCCGGAGGTCAGGCTGTTGAGCTCGCAGCCGTAACGGATGGACTGCACGAACTTTCCGCCGTCGAGGAAGTTCATCAGCGGCATCATCGCCGCCATGATCTTGCGACCTTTGGCGAAATCTTTTTCCACCACGCAGGCTTCGTACAGCGCCACGTGCTCGCGCGGGATGAAGTTGGAACCGGCGCAGACCCAGCTTTTCGCGCCCCAGGCGAAGAACTCCAGCGCCTGATCGTCCCAGCCGCAGGAGAGCGCGATATTCGGGAATTTGCAGGCCAGCAGGTGCAGGTTGTTGAAATCGCCGGAGCTCTCTTTAATGGCGACCACGTTCGACGAGCGGCTCACTTCGCGGAAGTAGGTCTCGCCCATCGTGATGCCCATGCGGCCCGGGTAGTTGTAGAGCATGATCGGCAGCTGGGCAGCTTTATCAACGGTCAGCGCGTGATGGGCGTTTTCCAGCTCGGTCGGCAGTGCGTACGGTGGCGAGGTGACCAGGATGGCATCGGCTTTGGTTTCACGCGCATGTTTGGCATAGTCCACCGAGTCTTCAGTACGGGTAGCCCCAGTGCCGACAATCAGCGGCAGGCGGGTACCAATCACCTGGCGGGCGTGTTCCACCAGCGCTTTACGCTCTTCCGGGCTTTGGGCGTAGTATTCACCGGTAGAGCCACCGATGATGATGCCGTGTACGCGGGCCTCGATAAGCGACTCCAGCACGTCGGAAAAGCGTGCAAAATCAATGCTGCCATCGGCTGCGTAAGGGGTAATTGCCGGGGTGTAGATACCTTCAAATGTCAACACGATAACCTCCAGGGGGAATTCACGACCGTCACAGTCTGCTACGCAACCCTGATGGACTGCGTTTGTTAAAAATTTGCATACAGAGGGGCAAAAGGTCAATGAATGAATATTTTTTGTATACATAAAAAATACAACGTAAATACGCATCAATAGAAGATTTTGACAACCACTGCAAATTTATATCTTATAAATCAATAAATTAAACAGTTTATTTCGTCGTGTTAATTTTCTATATGATTTCCGATAGCGATCACACTCCCGAATTATCACCCTCTGAGACGTATTTACAGCGCCTTTCCGGCGGCATAGTTTTAATGCTGTAGTTAACCAGAATTTAACAAAGCGGCACATCGTAACGCCGGATTGTGACCAGAATGTAAACAGAGGTACAGGGTATGCCCCAAAAGAAAGCGACACTCATCGGCCTGATTGCCATCCTGCTCTGGAGCGCGATTGTCGGCCTGATCAAAAGCGTGAGCGAAGGCTTTGGCCCGGTGGGCGGGGCGGCACTGATCTACACCTGCAGCGCGGTGTTACTGCTGTTTACCCTTGGCTTTCCGAAGATCAAAAAATTCCCGCTAAGTTATCTCATCATCGGCAGCGTGCTGTTCGTCTGCTACGAGCTGTGCCTGTCGCTGTCGCTGGGCTTTTCCCATTCCGGGCGGCAGGCGATTGAAGTGGGGATGGTGAATTATCTCTGGCCGAGCATGACCATTTTACTGGCGGTGATCGTTAACCGGCAGAAAACCAGCCCGTTAATTATTCCCGGGGTAATTTTAGCTATCGTCGGAATAGGCCGGGTATTAGGCGGCGACGGTGGGTTTTCTCTCACGGAGATGATGAATAATGTTATGGATAATCCGTTAAGTTACGGGCTGGCATTCAGCGGCGCAGTGATCTGGGCGATTTATTGCGTAGTCACCCAACGTATCGCTCAGGGAAATAACGGCATTACCTTGTTCTTTATCTTAACGGCGCTGACGCTGTGGGTGAAATATCTCACCTTACCCCAGCCGGAATTTAATCTGTCGTGGCATGCGTGGATTAGCCTGATGCTGGCGGCGATGGCGATGGGCTTTGGCTACGCCGCCTGGAACGTCGGGATCCTGCACGGCAACGTCACGGTGCTGGCAGCGGCGTCCTACTTTATTCCGATTATCTCGGCAGTGCTGGCGGCCTTTATGCTGGACTCACACCTGACCCTGGCCTTCTGGCAGGGAACGGCAATGGTCAGCCTCGGATCGCTGATCTGCTGGTGGTCGACGCGCACGGTTGCCGTAAAACGATTATCTGACGAAGCATCTTAAAAATATTAAACACAGTAACAATATAATAAATATAAATAACAGCTTATCCGACCATCCTGCAGCGGAGGAGTATTTGCCATGAATTACGCGAAATAACGCACGCTCTTATTTAACGCTTGAACCTTCTTAGACCTATATTTATTCCGTAATCGATGATTAATGGAAAGCGGTTTCGCTCGGCCTGAAGAAACATTCATCGCTAATGATGTTTATTCCTGCTGTGACCCATTAATTCAACGATATCGGGGAAAGACAGGAGTTACCATGTCAAATACCGTTTCTGTTGAAGACGTACCCCTCAATCGCTTTCACCGTCTGCTGACCGTTCGCTCCGGTGGCGGCTCCTTCGTCGATGGTTATGTGCTGAGCATTATCGGCATCGCCATGATGAAGGTCTCCCCAGCCCTGGGGCTGACCGCCTTCTGGGAGGGCCTGATTGCCGCCTCGGCGCTGATCGGCATCTTCTTTGGCGGCTTTATCGGCGGTGCCCTCACCGACCGGCTGGGCAGACGGATGCTCTATTTCGTCGGCCCGACGCTGTTTGTGGTCTGCTCCGTGGCGCAATACTGGGTGCAGAGCGGCGAGATGCTGTTTGCCCTGCGCTTTTTAAACGGCGTGGCGGTGGGCATTGAGTACCCGGTGGCGACCGCCTTCCTGGTGGAGTTTCTGCCAAAGAAAAACCGCGGGCCGTGCCTGGCTACCCTCACCATCCTGTGGTTTGCCGGTGCCGCCGCAGCCTACATGATCGGCGAAGCGCTGCTGCACTTTGGCGGCCCGGACGCCTGGCGTCTGACCCTGGCCAGCACTGCGGTAATAGGTGCGCTGCTGTTCCTGGTGCGTATGGGCACCCCGGAATCCCCGCGCTGGCTGATCAGCAAAGGCCGTCACGCCGAAGCCGAAGCGATCATTCGCAAGGTGTATGGCCCTGACTTTGGCCTGGACAACCTGCCGGAGCAGGCGGAAAGCAAAAACCTCTCCTTCTTCAACCTGCTGCACTCAGGTTACGGCAAACGCATGGCGTTTGTGACCATCTTCTGGACCTGCTCGGTGATCCCGGTGTTCGCGGTCTATGCCTTTGCGCCGAAAGTGCTGGATGCGCTGCACCTGAGCGGCAAATGGGCCTCCTACGGTTCGGTGGCGATTACGCTGCTGTTCGTGGTCGGCTGCATTATCGCCACCCGACTGGTGAATACCCTGGGGCGTCGCAAACTGCTGCTGCAGAGCTTCCTCTGGTCGGGGCTGGCGCTGCTGCTGCTGGGCCTGCTGCGTGACGGGCCGTCGATGATTATTCTGCTGATGTTTGGTGCTTATGCGCTGTTTATCGGCGGGGCTCAGGTGCTGCAGTTGGTCTACCCGAACGAGATTTTCCCGACGGAGATCCGTGCCGGTGCCGTAGGTGTGGGGACTTCGTTGTCGCGCATTGGCGCTGCGGTCGGCACCTGGCTGGTGCCCGCCTCGCTACAGAGCCTGGGTATTGGCACCACTATGTATATCGCCGCGGCGATCACCTTTGTGGGCTTAGCCGTCTCATGGTGGCTGGCACCGGAAACCAATGCCCGCAGCCTTGCCGATGCGGCCTCGCTGGATGACACCCCGTCACCAAAAGCGAGTGTGCCGGGGTCGATGGCGAAGCGGCACATGCTGTAACTTTCGTAAAAAGAACGCCGGGTGGCGCTGCGCTTACCCGGCCTACAAAATCCGTAGGCCCGTGCAAGCGAAGCGCCGCCGTTCAATGCCACTACTCTTTCACCAGTTTCTCCACTTCCCTGCGCCGTTTGCGGAACGAGCTTGGCGTTTCACCGTACTGTTTACGGAACCAGGCGATCAGGTGTGAGGCATCGGCAAAACCGGTGGCGGTGGCGATGGCGTTAATGCTGTTGCTGGAGTCGGCCATCAGCTTGCGCGCCTGATCAAGACGCATCCGCCGCCAGTACACCGCCGCCGAGTGACCGGTACACTGGGTGAAGATCAGATTGAGCTGGCGGAAGGTCACTCCGGCAAACTCCGCCACCTCCGCCAGTGGCACTGGCGAGTCGAGATGATGTTTCATAAACTCAATCACCTTCGTCACCAGCGGATTCTCGTAGACGTCAGGTTCGCCAAGCGGCGCTTTGTGCTTCGCTTTCGGCGTGGGCACCTCATCCACCAGCAGGTATTTCAATACCTTTTGAGAGCGTACCAGCCCACAGTGCTGGCGGATCAGATCCGCCGCCAGGTCAATCGCCGTGCCGCCCGGGCAGGAGATGATCCCGCCGTCTTTGATGTAGGTTTTATCGATCACCGGAATGGCTTTCGGGAAACGTAGCCGGAATTCGTCCCGGGTGGTGAAGTGGATCGCGCAGTGGCGACCGTCCAGCAGCCCGGCGTTACCGGCGACAAAGGCTCCGCTGCACAGAGTAATGATCGGAATATTGCGGGCGTGCAGATCCCTCAGGGCCTGCAGCAGCCATTCCGGCGACTGGCGGGTCTCCTCCAGCAGCCCGCCCGCCACCACGAAGTAATCCCACTCCCGGGCAAAATTGAGCTTTGCGGTAGGCGACACCGGCAGGCCACAGCTGGCGGTAATCGGCTGGTCATCGCAGGTCATCCACTCCCAGCGGCAGAAGATCTGCCGGCTGGAGAAGGACTCGTCCGCCGCAAAGCGCAGGGACTCTACCAGCCCCGCTACCGAGGCCAGCGTAAAGTGTTTCATCAGCAGAAAGCCGATCGTCAGGTCGGGCTTCGGCTCACTGTGGCTGTCAGGCAATTTCGTTGGAGGCATAGTCATCAGGCTCCTGCAATCCCCCCAGCTTGCTCAGCAGACGCTTCAGGTCGGCGATATCCTGGGTATTCAGACCGGCGGTGATCATCTTTTCGGCGCTTTTGGCCTGCTCAATCATCTGCGCCAGCATCGCCTCGCCCTCTGCGGTCATAGAGACCAGCTTGCGGCGGCGGTTGGCGGGATCGGTCTGCACCTTCAGTAGCCCGCTTTTTGTCATCCGATCGACCACATAGGTGCCGGTAGCTTTATCAAACCCGGCGCGGTTCCCCAGCGTTTGCTGGTCGCAGGTGGTTTCTTCCGCCAGCACTACCAGTATGGCGTACTGCACGGCAGATAACCCGGTATCGACACACTGGCTCCAGCAGGTGGTGGAGTGCTGCCCTGCGCGGCGCATCAGGTGCATTAATGAACTATCGCCGTGCGGCCACAGGGGCGCGGCAAGGATTAAGTCGCGATTTTCTGCCATCGACTCTCTTGACTCCTGAAAATGACAAACATATAGTTCGAACACAAACAGTTTGAACTCAAACTATATCTGAAAGTATTGCTACAGAGAACCCGCATGAAGCTTGTTGTAGGCATGACTGGCGCTACAGGCGCTGCAATTGGCGTTCGTTTACTAGCCGCGCTGAAAGATCTTGACGTCGAAACGCATCTGATCATCTCTAAATGGGCGCGCGCCACCATTCAACTGGAAACGCCCTACAGTGTACAGGACGTTATTGCTCTCGCCTCGAAGAGTTACAGCGAGCACGATCAGGCGGCGGCAATCTCCAGCGGTTCCTTTCGCGTCGATGGCATGATCGTGGTGCCGTGCAGCATGAAAACTCTCGCCGCCATCCGCTGCGGCTACGGCGATGGCCTGATTGCCCGCGCCGCCGACGTGACGCTGAAAGAGCAGCGCAAGCTGGTGCTGGTGCCGCGAGAATCACCGCTCAACGCCATCCATCTGGAGAATATGCTCGCCCTGACCCGCGCCGGGGCCATGATGCTGCCGCCGATGCCTGCCTTCTATAACAACCCCATCAGCACGGACGACATCATCAACCATTTTGTGTCGCGCATTCTGGATCAGTTTGGCCTGGATAACACTTTAACTAAACGCTGGGGTGAACCTCACTCCGCTCCCACGGCTTAAGGAGAGCCTGATGAACTATTACGGTGACTTACGCAGTTATATCGATGCCCTCGACGCCATGGGCGACATCATGCACGTGACCCGCGAAGTGGATGGCGATTTTGAGCCGAGCGCCATCACCCGCCGCAGCTATGAGATCCAGTCCCCTGCCCCGCTGTTCCACAAGGTGGCAGGCGTGGCCCCCGGTTTCCGCCTGTTCGGTGCCCCGGCCAGCCTCTCCTCCCGTCAGGAGATGCCCTATGCCCGCGTGGCGATGTCGCTCGGCCTGGCCCCTGCGTCCACCGGGCCGCAGATCGTCGAAGCGCTGTCGGCGGCGCGCCATAAGCCCGGCATTCCCCCGGCGCGGGTAGAGTCTACGGATGCCCTGTGTCATCAGAACATCCTGCGTGGTGAAGAGGCGAACCTCGATCGCTTCCCGATCCCCTTTGCCCACGTCAAGGACGGCGGTCGCTACGCCAACACCTGGGGCACGCTGATCGTCAAAACGCCGGACGGCAAATGGGTGAACTGGTCCATCGCCCGCGTGATGAAGGTCGACGGCAAACGGATGGTGGGGCTGATTGTGCCAAGCCAGCATATCGGCCAGATCTGGGCTGAGTGGGTCAAGCTCGGCCAGCCGATGCCTTACGCACTGGTGCAGGGCCCGGCTCCGGCGATCTCCTGTGTTTCCGGCATTCCGATCCCGGCCCATGCCGACGAAGCGGATTACATCGGCACTCTGGCGGGCGAGCCGGTGCCGGTGGTGAAGGCGGTCAGTATCGATTTGGACGTGCCTGCCACAGCAGAGATCGTCATTGAAGGCCATGTCTCTGTCGAACGCGATTGTCAGGAAGGCCCGTACGGTGAGTATGGCGGCTATCTCGGCGAGGGCTCGTCTGCCCAGCCGACCTTCCACGTCGAGACCATTACCCACCGGGACGATCCGATCTGGCCGATGTCGATCACCGGCCGCCCGACCGACGAGTCGCATACGCTCTGGGCGATGGGACTGGCCGCCGATGCCCTGACGTATCTGCGTGAAGCGGAACTGCCGATCGTCACGGCCTGGATCCCGGAAGATTCCACCGTCCACTGGCTGCTGGTGGTGGTGCCGCAGAACTGGCGCGAGCTGCTGCCGGGCGTCACCAGCGAAGCTCTGGCGCAACGCATCGGCGAGGTGCTGTTCAAGACCGACGCGATGGTCTTTATTCCGAAGGTCTACGTGGTGGATGATGATTTTGATCCCACCAACCTGCGTGAAGTGGTGTGGGTACTGTCAACCCGCGTACACCCGGTTGGCCGCCGCGTGGTATTTGACGATCAGCGCGTGATCCGCTTGCCGCAGTGTTATGAAGAAGAAGAATATGTGGCAGGTAAGGGGGAAAAAGTGGTGTTTGATACGCTGCAGTCCACCCGCCATCTGCATGCCTCGTTTGAGCAGGGGTATCCGGAAGAGGTACGCCAGCGCGTACTGGAGAACTGGCCGTCGGAGCTATAAGTCTCTTAAGCCTGTCTGTTTAAACAACTGACAGGCATATACGGGTTTCCCATCGCCCACTTATACAGCGATGAAAAACGACAAGGTCAAAGCCATTGTCGCCTTCGAGCCTGGCTGCAGCGCTGTATTCCCGGAAATATCTTGAGTATGTTGCCAGTCGTACCTGCCTGTGGCGTTTATCTCAGTAATACCTGAATCAACTGAAAGAAGATATACACTGACCTGCTCCCCACAGATTGATGCAGATTAATGTTAGTAACGTCCGCTCTTGGCACGAAGCGGACAAGATGGCCAGGCTGAAGGTCTGTTGTGAGCGAGAAGCGGAGCATCAGTCGCGATATGTTGTCATTATTCCGATTGGCAGACTTTATTAACGCATGAATTGTGTTAATTTCAATTATCCCTGCTACTGCTTAGGTTAAATTATGCAATCAAACTATGAAGTAATTGAAACAGTACCTCTTCCAGAAGATTTTTGCCGTTTACGCATCATCGCCGGATTAACTCCCCGACCACTTGAATTGGCAAAACGCGCACTTCCTGCAAGCTGTTATGGAGTACATATTGTGTGTGCCGGAAATGCTGTAGGGATGGGGCGTATTGTTGGCGATGGTGCCCTGAACTTCGAGATCGTTGATATTGCTGTTGACCCGGAGCATCAGGGAAAAGGTTTGGGGCGAGAAATCATGCAAAATTTAATGTTATGGTTTGAACAGCATGTGCCCGCCGGTGCCTATATTACCCTGATAGCCGATGTTCCCGCGTTATATGAAAAGTTCGGTTTTAAGAACGTACGGCCTGAAAGCGAAGGCATGGCTCTGATTTGGGGACACTAGATGTCATCCCCCTTTGGAAATTTAACGGAAAGGGTTAAGCTTCTTAGAAACATGCTTAAGGGATAGCCAAAAAAATGATTGTTAACTGTATGGTTTACCGTTCAGGCCGCCCCAGCCACGTTAATCCGACTAATTTTCGATTGCGCCATCTACAATTACCAGCGGTCTTCCCCGCGAACAATGTTCAATTCTCCCGCGTACGCCGTACACCTGCGCAAGATTTTCTGCGCTGATCACCCTTTGCGGATCGCCGCTGTCGATAAGTTTTCCCTCTTTCAGCATGATTACCTGGGCGGCATGCCGCAGCGCAATATTAATATCGTGCACGACGACCAGCGTGACCATATTGCGCATCCGGGTTTCGCGGGATACCACGTCCATCACGTGAAATTGATAGTTGAGATCCAGCGCGCTCAGCGGTTCATCTAGTAGCAACAAAGAAGGACGGCGAATAAGCGACTGCGCGAGCCCCACCAGCTGTTTCTGGCCGCCGGACAGGCTATCGAGGTAGTTCATCGCCAGATGTGCGATACCTAACTCTTCGAGCATCGCTATCGCCTGCGCCCGATTTTGCTCTGCACCAGAGGCGCGCTGGGCGACAATCACCGACTCCAGCACCTGAAGGTGCACACCCTGAGGCAGCGATTGCGGCAGAAATACCACTTTTTCAGCCCGGCGGGAAAATGGCAGCGATAACAGATTCTCTTCATCCAGCCAGGCCTGGCCACTGGCGCGATTTAGCCCCGCCAGGGCGCGCAGCAGCGTTGATTTACCGCAGCCGTTGGAGCCCAACAGTACGGTGACTTCGCCGCGCGGCAGCGTAGAAATCGACAGATTCTCAATGATCTGGCGTTTGCCGTAACCGGCGCACAGCGCATTAATGGTTAGTCCGCTCATGACATACTCCCTCGATGGCGCATCACAATGCTCAAGAAGAACGGAACGCCCACCAGAGAGGTAACAATCCCTATCGGTAAAATGACACCGGGAATAATGTTCTTCGATGCCACCGAGGCCAGCGACAGCACCAGCCCGCCGGTGAGGATGCTCCCGGGCAAATAAAAGCGATGATCTTCCCCCAGCAGCAGACGGGCAATATGTGGCGCAACCAGGCCTATAAAGCCAATTGGTCCCACAAACGCAACCGAAAGGGCCGCCAGCAGGCTGATACGCAGCAGAGAACCCATGCGTAAACGGCGAACATCAATGCCAAAACTCATTGCCCGCTCTTCGCCAAGGCGTAGCGCGGTAAGCTGCCAGGCACGACGCAGCGACCAGGGCAAAACCATCGCCATCGCCGCCGCCAGCACCGCCAGCTTCTCCCATGATGCGCGCGCCAGGCTGCCCATCGTCCAGAACACCAGGCCCTGCAACGTATCTTCATCGGCGACAAACTGCATAATGGAAACCAGCGCATTGAAGGTAAAGACCAGTGCAATACCAAACAGCACAACGCCCGACGTTGGCACGCGCGTCCAGCGGGTCAGGCTGTCGAGCAACAGGGCGGAAAGGAGCGCGAAAAGAAAAGCGTTAGCCGGTATAAACCCGCTTTCCGGAATGCCGGGAATACCGATACCCAGCACAATCGCCAGCGCTGCGCCAAAGGCCGCCGCCGACGAAACGCCGAGCGTAAACGGGCTGGCGAGTGGATTATTCAGGATAGTTTGCATCTCTGCCCCAGCTAAACCCAGCGCCATTCCTACCAGTAGCGCCATCAACGCATAGGGCAAACGGATGTCCCAAACGATAACCCGCATGCCTGTAGTCACCCGGGCGGGGTGGAGCAAAGTCTGTATCAGCGAATGTAAAGGGAGCCCCGAGGGGCCGAGGATAAAATCAAGCAGCAGCGAAGCGATAATTGCGACAAAAATAACCGCCAGTATCGTCAGGCGCTGGCGAAACAGCTGCCGATAGCGGGTTCCGACCGACAGCGTACTTTTTATTACAGTCATGGTTTTTTCACTCTCCGTCAGCGTGGTGGATTGAGCACATCGCTCACCTGCGCATCGCTTAACGTCAGGCCAAAGAACTGCTGATAAAACTCACGCGTCTCTTTACGCATATCCACATCAGCAAAGCGCTCGGGATAAAGCGTTTTCGCCAGCCACAAAAATTGCAGCGCCTCTTCACTGGTTTCGCGACACCACCAGAACATCCCTTTCGGGTTAACGTACACGCGATGATGAATAACCGCGTCCACGCTTGCCCACTGCGGAGAGCTCAGAATGGTATCCGCGTCACGTTTGTTCATCGCGACGATAACCGACGGATTAGCCGTCACAATTTTCTCCAGAGCGACTTCACCCGAACGGTTTTGTTGATGACCGCCAAACCAGTTTTCAGCAATATTTTGACCTCCGGCCAGGTCAATCCAGTCCTGGTTTAGCGATGGCCTGCCGGTGGTGGTTAGCGGATTTCCCATACTGTGATAGAGCGAAACGCGCCGGGAAACGGGAAGATCTTTCAGGCGTTCAGTGACCAGAGCCTCGTTGCGAGCAAAATAGCGTTGATAGGCGAGCGCTTTATGTTGCGCATCCGGGCCCAGCGCTGCCGCCGTTTGCTGAACGCGTTGGGTTAACGCCCGCAGTGAATTCGCCTCAAACGCCAGCACCTGCACGCCTGTCTTTTTCAGCAAATCCTGCTGAGGCACCACCATATTATGCGGTACAAAAAGCATATCGACCCCCAGCGCGATAATTTGCTCGGGGTTAATTTCATGCCCGCTGTTTACGCTTACTACCGCGACATTCTCAATGCGCGGCAGGCTCTGGCGAAACAGGGGGATCTTTTTGGCAATCATCGACGTCCCGACGATGTTATCGCCATACCCCAGCATGGCGATAATGGTATTTTGTGCCGGCCACGGTGAAGCGATACGCACGTCCTTGTGCGTATTTTCTGCATGCAGGCTGGCCGCCAGCAACAGCGCCAGTAGCGGGAATAAACGGGAAAATTTCATCATTATCTATTAGAAATCGAAGGTGACGGAAGCACGTACTTCGCGACCGCTGCCGATGAATGCGCTCGGGGAACCGTTATCGCCATCGGTACCTGATGGGAAGATAGAAGCCCAGTAATGTTTATCAAACACGTTGTTTACCACCACGCGGAAAGTGGTGGGCACATTGCTCACTTTAGTGGTGTAACGCGTTCCCAGGTCCCATGTGGTGTAGCTGCTGGCGTAAGACGTATTCGTGTCGTTCGCCGCGCGTTTGCCCGTATAGTGAACATTGGCGCTGTAGACCCATTCTGGCATGGACGGCAGGCTGTATTCCGCCAACAGGTTTGCCTGCACTTTCGGCACGCCTACAACCTGTTTATTGCTGGTTGAAGCATTCGCCGTATCTTTCAGTTTCGGATCGAGGAAGGTCACGCCGCTGTAAATATTCAGACTCTGCCAGACATTCCCGGTAGCGGTTAATTCGAGGCCGTTGTTCACCTGATTGCCCTGCTCTTTATACACATTATCCGTATCAAGATAGGCAAACGGGCGCTCCAGGCGGAACAGCGCTGCGCCCAGATTCATGCCGCCGACATCCGATTTCAGCCCCACCTCATACTGCTTGCTGCGATAAGGATCGAGCGTCTGACCGGCATTTTTTACGCTGTCATCCGTCGGCGCCGTACCGCCCTGCTCCAGTGAATCGGCATAGCTGACGTAGGCCATCGTGTCGGGGGTAATTTTGTACATCAGCGCCGCGTTCGGGCTTAAACCATTTTCATCAACCTGGCTGGTTTTATTGCCGTGTTTGTCGTAGTTTTTAGTCTGTAACCAGCTCTGGCTTAGATAGAACATCGCCGACCATTGAGGCGTAAAGGCTAACGTATCGCCAAGCGTAATGCTCTGCTGAGTATTAACGCTGGAGCGATAGCGTGGCCCACCGGTACGGATTTTGCCATCGCCCTGCTCATCTATCGCATCCGGGTGATACATATTCGTCGTACCCCAGCTATAGCTGGAACCCGTCCCCTTCGCACTATAAAGCGACCAGACATATCCCGTGGTTGAAAGCGACAGGTCATGGCCGACCGAGCCGGTATCAATGTGGCCGTTCAGCCCGGCAGTGTTGCTCAATACGCGAAAACGCCCCGCTGCGGTGGAGTCCTTCATTGAGCGCGATATATCACCCTGATTATTCAGTATTTTGCTGGAAACGCTGCGCATCGCGCGGTCAGCTTGCTGCCAGCCCATGCCAGCATTCATAGACCAGTCGTCGTTAAAGTAGTGGATCAGGCGGGTGCTGATGGTATCGGTAGTTAAGTCGTTACCCGCTGTGCTGAGCGCCAGATTTTTTTCCTTCGGATTCGGCGCAGACGGTAGGTTGACGTTCGGGCCATAGCTAAAGCTACCCACATAGCCTTTCTGGATAAATTCATAATGGCTGGCGTCGAGCTGTAGCTGAGTTCCCGGCTGGATATTCCAGTCGAACGCAACTGAAATCAGCTTACGACGCAGCGTACTGTCATCAACATTGCCTTCACCTTCCTGATCGAGCAGGTTCAGCCGATAGCCAAACCGTTTGTCCTCGTCAAAATGGCCGCCCAGATCGACATGGCCAGTAAATGCGCTGCGGCTTTGATAGCCCAGCGTCACTTTGCGCAGCGTTTCTTCGGTGGGACGCTTCGCGACGAAATTAAACTGCCCGGCCGGGCTTGCCGGGCCGTACAACGCTCCGGTCAAACTATTAAGGACATCCAGGCGTTCAAGCATTTCCACCGGAAAGGCGGTGGTAGAAACGATGTTCAGCCCGTCAAGACGGCTGTTGGCCACCACGCTTCCCTGCATACCACGGCTTTGGGGCCGTCCAACATCCATCCCGCCGCGGGCCTGCATTTGCGTACTGGGGGAGTATTTCAGCATCTCGCTGACGCTTTGCGCCTGCTGATTTTCAACCATCTCTTTGGTGACTGTAGTGCTGGAATAAGGCGTTTCAACCCAGGATTTTGTGCCAAGCGGACCGACATCGATATCAGTAGTTTTGAATCCGGCACCGGCGGCGGAATCCGAGTTATCGGTAGTGGTATTGCTGGTGACAATCATTTCATCTTCAGAAGTGGGCGCGGCATGCGCATGAAGAGGTGCCAAAGACGCTAATGCTGGCAAAAGCGCAGCGAAATTTTTTCGAGTTTTCATGCATCGCAGATCGTTATATAAAAATTTATATTACGATCGCTATGGGGGAAAAATCATGATCCAGATCACACATAAATGTAAGCTGTTTACAAATTCTGTCTGAACGTCCGCCTTTGGTACAAGGAGGGTGTTTTTTAACCAACACACGTCTTCATTAACTGGCCCAATGTTTCCGGCACCAGGCTCGTCACCCGTTCAGATCGACACATAATTCGTTACCAGGATGGCAACGGCATGGCGGCCATCGCCCTGTCGTTACCGCCAGTGGAGCCGAAGCGCATTTCGGAACAGGTGATGGCCAGGATTTCAGTAAGCTGATTACATCAGAATGTGTAACTCATGCTTACCGAGACGCTACGCGGTTCGCCATAGACGGCAGAGTCATCGAGGTAGGAGTAGTATTCGCGGTCTAACAGGTTACGAACGTTTGCCTGCACCGCCAGCTGTTTCGTCAGCTGATACTGCGCGAACAAGTCGACAAGCGGATAGCTGCCCTGATAGAGGCGTTGCGTCTCGCCGTCCGGACCGGTGACATCTTTGTACACCTGATTTTGCCAGTTCACGCCGCCGCCTACGGTCAGATCCGGAAGCGCCGGGACGCGGTAGCGGCTGAACAGCTTAAGCTGCGTCTGCGGCGCGAAGCTGTTGAAGCGGCCATCTGAATCACGGGCAACGTAGCGGGTCGCGCTGAAGGTAAGCTGTAGATTGTCGGTAACGGCACCGTTCACCTCAAATTCCGCCCCTTTGCTCACTGCGCCTTTGGTTGCGCGATAAGCTTGTTCGCTGGATCCATTAACAAATACCCCGCTGGTCGCTTCCCCCGCGTTCTCCTGTTCGATACGGAATACGGCAACGTTGGTGGTCAGTCGACCGTCCATCCAGTCTGCCTTCAGGCCGGTTTCATAGTTTTTACCGGTGACGGGAGAGAGCCATGCACCCTCTTTCGTGCGTTTGGTTTGCGGGGCAAAAATTGAGGTATAGCTGGCGTAAGCGGAAAGGCTGTCGTTGATGTCATACACCAGCCCGCCGTAAGGGGTGGTGTTGTATTTACGCATATCGCCGCTGCTGCCATCTGAGCTGTACTGGGTATAACGTGCGCCAACGATTAGCGACAACGGATCCGCCAGCGACAGGCGTGCCGCCGTATACGCCGATTTTTGCCGCACGATATCATCCGCATTTTGATACCAGTCGCCCCACTCCGGCTCGGCCACGCTGCCGTCCCAGCTGTTGTTGAAGATGCCAATCTGAGCGCTGTCCATTGGCCCGTCTTTGCTGAAGGTAGCATTGTGCTGTCGGCTATAGTTGGCCCCGGCCATCAGCTGATGTTGACGCCCGAGAAGTTCAAAAGGCCCGCTGGCGTAGGCATCAAAGGCGTCCAAGGTGCGCTTGCCGCGATCCTTACTACCCCAGCCTGATGCGCCTTCACCGGTGGTGGCGTCCGGATTGCCCATCACATAAAGCAGGGTATCATTGAACGTTTGCTCGCCGTGGGTTCCATTGAAACGAACCGACCAGCCGTTATCCCAGTTGTGGGTGAGGTTAGCAAAAACTTTACGCGACTCAACGGTGTATCCCGTCCAGTCCGCCGAGGTATTGACGTTGCGATCGTAATGGGTACGGCTGCCGTTACCGTACAGGCTGGGTAATCCGCCCCAGGTCGGGTTGGCGGTGTTTGTTTGCTGATAATCCCAGCCCAGCGAGGCCGTCGTGTGTTCCGTTACATCGCCTTCAATGACGCCATAGAGAAATTTCTTACGCTTGCCATATCTGTCGAGCCAGCTGTCCTGATCCTGATAACCTGCCACGACGCGCCCACGCAGGCTGCCGTCGGAATTGAGGGGCGCGGAGATGTCGCCCACATAACGCTGTTTGTTCCAGCTTCCGTAACTTGCGCTGACGTTGCCCCTCAAGGTTTTACTGTCGGCACGTTTACGCACCATGTTCACCGTTGCTCCCGGATCGCCAGCGCCGGTCATCAGGCCGTTTGCGCCACGCACAATCTCGATACGATCATAAATGGCAGTATCTTCCTGCGCATCGCCAAAGTTCCACGCGTCACCCATTGATGTGGGGATCTCATCGTAGGCGAAATTGGTGATTTCAAAGCCGCGGGAAAAGTAGCTGGAACGCTCGCTGTCAACCTGCTGCGACGAAACGCCGGTGGCATTGGTAAGTACCTGGTCAATGGTTTGCAGGTCTTGATCCTGCATACGCTGGCGCGTCACGACGCTGACTGACTGGGGAATATCGCGCGGGGTCAGCAGCATTTTGGTGCCTGAACGCGTGGTTTTTACCGCATAATCCTGCTGCGAGTCGGCGCTCCCGTTCCCGTCACCGTAGACAACCATCTCTTGTTCTTGTGTATTTTCATCCGCCCGTGCCGGGTGCATGACGGCGGACATTGCCAGCGTAAGCAGTGAAAGTGAGAAGGAAGCAGGAATTAACCCTGCGGGCGCTTTCGCGCGATTAGCCCTGCCGTTAAAAATCATCATGTTACCTGTCAGTTGTTGTCGTTATGTGCAAATCATTTATCCAAATAAGAATGGAAATGATAATTATTTGCTTTATTATGCACAGGTAATTTTGTAAGTTAAATGTAAATAAATGTATATTTATCAAAATCAGCGCGCCTCGCGCATGACAGGAACAATAAATGAACAAATTCCATTGGCTAAAAGGAAAGACATGGGGCTTTAGCATCCTTACCGCGGCGTTAACCCTGAGCGCAACGGCGTCAGCAGTCTCCCCGGGTTCGGCTGCGCTCAAGCAGCGCGAACTCGCTGACGGTCTGTATGAGATGGTTTACTCCCCAACGGCAAACGCGTTGTACGTTGCGAGCGCGCAGAGTTTCAAAAACGTCAACGGCGGGGTGCTCTATAAACTGGATCCCGTAACGCTTGCCACGCAAGGTGAAACCCACACCGACCTGAAAAACTTCGGCATGGCAGCGGATGATAATGGCAAGGTCTACTACACCACCAACACTCTCGATGGCGGGGTATCGAAAGTGGACGTGCAAAGCGGCAAGGTGCTACAGCGCCTGATGTTTGAAGGCAAAGATAAGGATGGCGACCCGGTTGGTGCGCGTGAAATCCTCTTCCACAAGGGACAACTGTTTATCGGCGGCGTTGCCGACCCTGGATTTATCTTCGTGGTTGATGCCAACACCATGACGCTAAAAGCCCGAATCGAAAATGCCGGAAAATGGGTGACGGGGATTATTTATTCGCCGCTGACAGACCGCCTTTATGCCGCCAATGGCGGCGGTGAAATTCTGGTGATTAACCCGGACACGTATAAAATCGAACAGCGCTGGACGCCGGGAGATAAAAAAGCGTATTTGTTCCTGAATATGGCAGAAGATCCGGCCACCGGACGCCTGTTCGTGACCGATGATTCAAAAGCCAAAACCACACTGGTATTTGATGAGCGCAGCGGGAAAGTTATCAAGCGTATTGAAGGCGATGCGCTGGGAATTAAGTTTAACGCTGAGCGCAACGAAATTTTCATCAGCCAGCGCGAATCCAGGAAGGTGCTGCTGCTTGACGCCGGGAGCTATGCTGTGAAAAACAGCTGGACGTTCACCAGCCATCCCAACAGTCTTCTGGTAACACCGGACGGTAAAACTTTATACGTAACCGTGAAGCAGGACTTCAATGACGACAACACGACGAAAGGCCCGGATAGTGTGGTTCGTATTTCATTAAATTAAACACCATACAGCCATCCTGTGAGGGATGGCTGACTTATAAACGTGGACGCTGAAGCAGTATATTTCGTCCGGCCAACGGATAAAGCCGGGTTAAAGCGCCAGATGTTCTAAAGTTGCTGAGTCTTTGTCATGTCCGCTGCTGGCACGAAGCGGACGAGCTAACTGCGTTTAAGGGCTATTATAGCGAGGAACAGACTTTTGGAGCATTGTTTCTCAACGGTCGCATCTTATCGCTAGTGTTTTTAGAATATTCTCGTTCATAATGTCAATATATTGAATAGCTTAAAACACCTGAAACCATCTCGCAAAATGTATACAGATGCTCAGTATGATGCTGTACTTAACGGAGCTTTACTGTGGAAAACCTGACGCTGGACAGACTCGCCGGCATTATTGCATTCGCTCGCGTTGCATCCCTTGGGAGTTACACGGCGGCCTCCCGTGTTTTATCCATATCTCCGTCTGCCGTGAGCAAAAGCGTTAAAAGGCTTGAAGAGCGCCTCGGTATTAAATTATTTAACCGAACCACACGCTCGCTTACGTTGACACCAGAAGGTGCCGAGCTGTATGAGAAAGCCGTACGTTTACTTCGCGAAGCTGAGGATATAGAGCAGACTGCGTTTGCCGCTCGTCATGAACCTGCTGGCCTCATCAAAGTGACCGCTTCCATTCCGGTGGGCAATTGCCTTATTGCGCCCCACTTACCCGAATTTCGTCGACGATACCCGAATCTTGATGTTGAACTACGTCTTTCCGACATGATGACCGACCTGATTGAGGAAGGTATTGATTTAGCGGTACGCATAGGACCTATTGCGGATTCCAGACTTATAGCAAGCCCTCTTACGCCGAACGTTGTCAGCCCCTATGCCTCGCCTGACTACATTGAAAAAAGAGGCGTGCCGGGAACACTCGACGATCTGCCCGGTCATGAGCTGGTCAGGGTGCGATATCACAGTTCCGGACAGATCATGAAATGGCATTTTCGCGAAAACGACATAATAACTGAAGTTGAGCCCGCAGCAGCCATTACGGTTAATAGTCCAGAAGCGGTGCTGGCCATTATCCTTAATGGCGGTGGAATAGGAATGCTGCCCTCATTTCTTGCTACCCGGCACGTCACGCGTGGTGAACTGGTTCCGGTTATGCCTGAAAGGTGGGCGGTACGGCATAATATTACCGCCTTTTGGGCTGAAAGCCGGCGGGGAAATCCAAATGTTCGCGCCTTCAGCACTTTTCTGAAAGAAGTTATCCCGCCCTGTGCGCCCTGGAATCGGCCTTTCGATATGAATAAAACGGGCTGACGCGATGTTCAGCCCGGCAGTGAAATACGCTATCCGGCGTTTTTACCAGGGCAGAGGCGTGCTGTCCTCAAAGAAACCGCCTGTCGGACCATTCTCCGGCAACAGCGCCAGGCGGACCGGCTCACGAGCCGCATCCTCTACCGGTCTGCCGCCTGTAGTATCAGGCAGAAATTCAGTGTTGGTGTAGTTCGGGTTGGCGGAGTTGACCTTGATATTAGTATCACGCAGCTCCCAGGCAAGCTGAATGGTCATCATATTCAGCGCAGCTTTTGATGCGTTATAACCAATCAGTTTGTTGTCCGCGAACGCCCAGCTATCATCCTGATTAAGCGCCAGAGAGCCAAGTCCGCTGGACATATTAACAATCCGTCCAGTGCGGGCCTTTTTTATCAGTGGCAGCATTTTCTGTGTAACATACAGCGCCCCAAAAAAATTGGTCTCAAAGGTTTTCCGGACCACATCCAGATTCGTAGCGGAAGGCACGCCATCTTCTGTACTCATAATTCCAGCGTTGTTTACCAGAATATCCAGCCCGCCTGGTAGTTTATTTAGATTTTCAGCGGCGCGGTCAACGCTGGACGGATCGTTGACGTCCAGCATCACGAACTCAGCCTCAATACCCTGTTTTCTCAGTTTGTCGACAGCAGCAAGGCCTTTCGCTTCATCCCTGGCACCGATGTAGACATTGATCCCCTGCTTTCCCAACTCCTGTGCGGCCTGGAAACCAATCCCTTTATTTGCGCCTGTAATAAGTGCTGTTTTCTTATAGGTGTTCATCTATGCAGGTTCCTCTTTTAGTGAATGCATCTTATCTAATTTTGAAAAGTATAAGGCGTGAATATTTCTGAACCAGAAGCAGAGCGGCATTACAGTTTTTCCCCAACGGCACAAATGTAAGCGCTTCATTGATGACTGTCTGGAATAAGTGAAAGGAAATGCAGAGGCGTATTGCGTCATTCAGTTACTTGTTATTTTTCTACGCATGGTTAATTGTTTTAAATCTCTTTCACCGGGAGGTCTGTGTGAAAATTGCAATTATTGGTAGCGGCATGGTTGGACGCGCTTTTGCGCTGCGTCTGACAGAGCTAGGTCATGAAGTAGTGGTAGGAACCCGAAACGTGGATGCTACGCTTCGGCGTACGTCCCCTGATGCCAAGGGAATACCCGCCTGGCAATTCTGGGCTAAAGAACACCCTGATATTGCACTGGTTTCCTTTTATGACGCGGGTCGGTTTGCAGAAATCATCGTCAACGCAACAGAAGGCGCAATCAGCCTGAACGCATTGACTCTTGTGGGTAAAGACAATTTGGCAGGTAAACTTATCCTTGATCTTGCCCTGCCGCTCACCTATTCACCCGGCGATATACCGCGTCTGACATTCGCTAATGATGATAGTCTGGGCGAGCAGATTCAGCGGGCCTTCCCTGACGCGCACGTTGTTAAATCTCTAAATACTATGGCTTATTCTATTATGCTTAATCCTTCGCAGCTGCCAGGCTCGCATAATGTGTTTATGTCCGGAGACAGCCACACCGCTAAATCGAAAGTGAAAGCGCTACTCATGCAGTTGGGATGGCCTGTAGAAAATATTATTGATTTAGGTGGGATAATGACGTCCAGGTCAACGGAAATGTACGCCACATTATTATTTCAGATGGCAAAAATTAGCGGGGATTATAATTTCAACATCGCTATTGTCAGAAAATAAACAAAACGATAAAGCCTCCGCAATGGAGGCTTTTTACGTTGCACTTTTTCCGGGATTACCCGTCAGGAGATTAATTCCATTGAAGCTTCCCATGAGCCGCGGGTATCTACACCTGCATCATCAGCGAGCGATTCCAGTCGTTTTATTTCATCGTTATCGAGCACAATTGTGGACGCCTTTGCTGCATCCAGAACATGCTGTACCTTCGTGGCGCCTATCAACGGCACGGCTCCCTTGCTAATTGCCCACGCTATAGCAACTTGTGCCACGCTGGCATTTTTTTTCTTGCCCATTTCAGCCATTGCCTTAGTCAGTTCCTCCAGCTGTGGCAATACAGGGTTGTACTTTACAGCACGATCGCTACCGACTGGCATAGGGCGAGTCGTATTATATCGACCGCTTAAAGCGCCCTGTTCAAGTACCATATAAGCGAAGAACGTCATATTATTGTTGCGGCAATAGTCGAGAATGCCAGCATACTCGGACGAACGATAAAGAAGACTATAATGGTTTTGTACAGCGCTTACGGCGAAACCAGCCTCACCCAAAATGGCATTTGCACGCCGGATTTGCGAAAGATTATGGTTGGAAACCCCGACCCGTTTAATTCTGCCATCCTGAAGTAATGGAATAAGGCCAGGGGTCCACTTCTCTACATCAAGAGGATTATGGATCCAGTAAAGATCGATGTATTTAACACCGAGACGCTCTAAACTGGTCTCAAGCATTGCCGTTACGGGTTCATCCAGGGCGTCATCCGCGATTTGCGGGGTAAACTTGGTGGAGAGAATGATATCATTCCGGGGAAAACTGGGAATGAGTTTCCCCAATGCGGATTCTGAACTTCCCATACCGTATACTGCGGCGGTGTCCCACATATTAAGCCCTTCCCACATCCCGGCGCTGAATATCTCACTCAACTGCGCCTCGGTAAGGTGGTTGCCAAAAACGGTATCGCCCCCCGCAATGCCTGCACCCCATGACCATGTGCCCAATGCTACTTTAGGTATCTTTCTCAATTCCGTACTCCCCTTTTAACGTTCACACCCTTTCCCGGACTTTGTCCGTAAGGCGTAAGAGACAACAGGAGAGATTATAAATTTTCTATTCGCATTCGATAATTGCGAACAGGGTTCATACAGCATTGCCTCAAGGTTAATAATGTACACGTACGTACCGAACAGTATCTGCGTTACTGTATAAGCTTAAAAATTTGGAAACTTAACGGAAAGGGTTAAGCTTCTTAGAAACATGCTTAAGGGATAGCCAAAAAAATGATTGTTAACTGTATGGTCTACCGTTCAGGCCGCCCTGCCGAAACCGTGGATATCGAGGATATCAGCGAAATCATCCAGGATACCGATGCGTTTATCTGGCTGGGGCTTTGGCAGCCTGAACCGGCGTTTATGTATAAAGTCCAGGAGGAGTTCGGTCTGCACGATCTGGCCGTTGAGGATGCGCTTAACGCACATCAGCGGCCTAAGATTGAGCGTTATGGCAGCTCGGCCTTTATCGTTGTAAAGACCGTCAGTGGACAGGGTGACAACATTGAGTTTGGCGAAACGCATTTATTTGTGGGGCGCAACTTTCTTATTACGGTGCGCCACGGTGCTTCAGAGAGCTATGCGCCTATACGCGCCCGTGCTGCTGAAGCCCCGGACATGCTTTCGTACGGTCCGGCGTATCCGCTTTACTGTATTCTGGATTTCATTGTAGACAGTTATGCAGAGCTGACTGCGCGCCTCAACACCAAAATTGGTGATATAGAAGCGACACTTTTTCACAGTGAATTTGACCGTGAAGCTATTCAGGACGTGTATTCCCTCCGCCGTAATCTGCTCGGGCTTCGCAACGCCGCTCAGCCAGTAGAAGAAATCTGTACCGAGCTTATCCGCATTCATGAAGAACTTATTCCAAAACCCCTCAGGGCGTATTTCAGAGATATTCAGGATCACGCAAGCCATGTAGTCACGGATGTAAATGACATGCGTGAACTGCTTAGCAGCGCGATGCACGTTAACCTGGCACTGGTTTCAGTGCAGCAAAACGAAGTTGTGAAGAAACTGGCCGGCTGGGGGGCCATACTCGTGATCCCGACGGTAGTCTTCAGCATGTATGGTATGAACTTCGACAATATGCCGGAACTGAAGACGCTCTATGGCTATCCGGCTACGATCGCTGTCACGCTGGGCGCCTGTGTATTACTGTGGCTACGACTTAAACGCTCTCGCTGGCTTTAATTGATAAGCCGTCCGATCGTTTTTGGTGCCGTGGAGTAACGTAAAGCCTCACGCTTATGTCGATTATGCCACGGCACCAGACCCTATCCGTTAATTTCCCTGCATATGTCGGTACATTCCTGTTCATTGAGATCCGGTATCGCCCGCTCCACCGTTTATAAAATCCTGAAAAACGAGGCTATCACAGGGCAAGGTCACTCGTTATTCTAAATTATCAAGCCGCATCGATAATTATTATATTCGTTTATGCTTTATTGAGCTCAGGTGTGAATTTATATTGAGGAACGTAAGCAATACTTTTTTTAGACAAGGATGATTAATATGAAAAGGGTTTTTATGACGGCTGCATTAACGGGTTTATTTGTCAGTAATAATCTGTATGCAGGCGAAAGCTATCTGGTCTATAACCCACACAATATTGCGGTATTTGAAGTGCGTTTCTTTAATGTTGGCGACGGCCCCTTTATGCCGGATTGGCCGATTGCGTCTGAGTCAACCTGGGATCTTGGCCAGCAGCAAAAAGAAAAAATACTTGATGCCATGCGTTACTGGGCTGAGGTTATTACCCCCAGCCCAGGGCAACTGCCCGCCATTATCAATGTGGGGACGTTTAACGATGAGAATGCCGCAGGTTCCAGCGATTCAGTTACCGACGGCATCATGAGTCTGACGCAGTTGCAGGGAGCATTGAACGGCATTGATACCGGAGAGCTGACCTTTGGCTCCCATGCCCAGTTCATCATGGGCAAACTGGATTTTGATAACGTTCCCTATGTGCCTGCGCAGTTGCCGCGCACTGGAAAGGCCGATCTGGTCAGCGTCGCCGTTCACGAGCTGGCCCATGGCCTGGGAATATCCAATATGGTTACCGATCTGCAAGGCAGTGGTACATTCACGCCCGCTTTTGATACCGTGCCTTTTGGCTCCTGGACCAGCCATCTGCGTGATGACCGTGGCAATCCTGCCCGACCAGGGCAGGTAATATTGTGTAATGGATGCAATAACACCTGGGATCCACAAGGCTTTGATGTACGGCGCGATAAAGGCTATTTCACCGGCAGGCACGTGGATGAAGTACTTGCAGGCGCCATGCCTGGCGTACCGGTGAAAATGTTAGCAGACGACGGTTCCGTCGATGATAACTACATGAGCCATATCGAGCTGAAAAACAGCATGATGAGCCATCAGAACTACCGCAATTACACAACGTTTATGGAAGCGGAACTGGCATTGCTGCAAGATATGGGATATCAGATTGACCGTCGTAACTTTTTCGGTTTTTCGCTGTATGGCAACGGGCAAACTCTCATTAACCGCAATGGATATTTTCTGCGTAATCAGCAGGCGGATGGCTATCTGGCGGGGCAATATAATACCGCTAATCTGGGGGTTGGCCTGCATGTGTATGGCAGTAATAACCATATCTTTCAACAAGCGGACCTGATGACATCAGGGAGTGGCGGCGCGGGCATCCGTATAGATGGGCAAAATAACACCCTGAGCATTGAACCCGGAGTACGGGTATATGCCGATGGCGAAAATGGCCGTGGGGTAATGTTTGCCTACGGTAAACAGCACAACTTTATTCAACGTGGCGACGTCCAGGCACTGGGAGCCCGTGGCGTCGCTATCAGTTTTGACTTTGGCAATAACCTCCTGGGTAACGACGTGGATTATCGTGGATCCTGGCTTCATATCGTGGACGGCTATTACGATGCGTTATTACCCGAGTTGCAGGGAGCGCTGGTAGATAATGCCGACATCAGCGGACGGGTTGCCGGTAAGGGCGCGGCGATTTATATTTCACCGAACGCGCTGGTCGGTAATATAAATATATTAACGGGTGCCCGGCTGGAAGGTGATATTTATTCGGACTACGCCCAACGGGATGACGATGGCCAACAGCGGTTAACACAGCTTACCTTCGGTCGGAAGGCCAATGCGTATGGGCAAGCGACGGACGCAGCTGATGCTGATTTCAGCTTTACTTACCGCGGAAACATTGAAGGTATCAATAATCTGGCACTGGACGCGCACGGAGGGAAAACCTCGCTTAATGGCGATTTTCAGATTTACAGCATGACTATCGCGCCAGGTGCCAGCCTGTCCGGCAACGCCAGCTACACGCTTAATGAGGAAGGCCGCTTTGTAAATAACGGGATCCTTGCGCCGGGTAATTCCCTTGGGCAAATCACTATATCCGGTGCTTATCAACAGGGTGATACCGGACAGTTGTTGTTGGAAGTCGACGGGCACGGTAGGCATGATACTCTGCGTGTGAACGGTCACGCACAATTTGACGGTCAACTGACGTTTGCGCCGCAGCCGGACTGGTACGCCACAAACTGGCGTCTGAATACGCAAGATTTGCTAAAAACAGACTCTTCCGGCGGCAATTTCAGTGCCGTGAACAGCGTGCTCCGCTCACCCACGCTAACGCTGCAAACCACGCCTCAGGGAAAGAATGGCTGGCAGCTCTCAATGCTGCGCGCTTCAAACGCATACAGCCGGTATGCGCAGGACGCTAATGCGCGGCAGGTAGGGCAAGCGCTGGATAAAATTGTGGCAGAAGCTAAGTCGGATATTCAACCGCTGTACCGTACTCTGGATTTCTCCGCCACTGATGGCGGGAGTATCAGCAATGCCTTGCCGCAACTTTCTGCGGGCGCCTACAGTGCCATGTTCGCAAGCTCCCTTCACCGTGAACAACAGATAGCGCGGATCGTTGGCGGGCCGAATCTTGTGGCTATGCCGAAGCAACTGACGGCAGGCGAATGGCGCAGCTTTGCCATCCCCTTTGGCGGCGGCTTCTGGCAACAGCGTCAGGGTGACAGTGTAGGATATGACGCCAGCAGTTATGGCATTGTATTCGGTGCTGAAAAACAAAACGATCAGAATCACAACTGGATTTATGGCTTCCATGGTGCGGTCAGCGGCCAGTCGGTGACGGTGAAATCACCAGAAACCGCAACCGGAAAAACCACTGCTTTCGATCTGGGTATTCATGCTCGTTACGGCGCCGAAAGGTCCGAAGGAATGTATTTATTCGGCACTGGCCGATTGGGTATCGAAGACAGCTGGCTGGACAGAAACATTCATGTAGAAACTTACGGAGCAAGCCACCATGCCACCTGGACCGGATTGTCAGGCTCTGTTTCGGCCGGCGGGGGCTATCGATGGGCGCTAAATAATAATGTGAACGCCGGACCGGTAACTTCATTGAATTACACCACATTACATCGTCCCGGCGTGAAGGAAAGCGGCAATGACGGCAGCCGACTGATGCTGGGTTCGCAGACCTTCGATTCTCTGAGATCAAGTATCGGGGTGAATAGTAACTGGAATGTCCCCCTCGCTTCAGGGGCGTCGATAGCAGCTGAGTTGCAGCTTACCTGGGATCATGAACTGCTTGATGGCAACGTAGTGCAACACGCCTCTTTCGCCAACTATCGAAGCACAGGGTTTAGTTCCAGGAATCAGGTGACTGGCCGTGACGCTCTGGGCGTTAAGGCAGGTATGAGCTATAAAATCAACGCTGATGTCGAATTGGGCATCGGGGTTGAAAGCGAAATGTTTCGTTCTGGCTATGACTCGATCGCAGGTAATCTTTCAGCCACCTGGCGTTTCTGATGTCTGAGGACGAGAAAATAACAGGGCTGGTAATTTAACTCACCGTAACCCCGGTGTTGCCGGGGTATTTTTGAAGGTTTTTGATATCAGAAATGGCTTGTGTCTCCCTGGCCATGCTCACCTGAACCTTCAACCCGCTTAAGCTGGATCTCTTCACCACGTTGCCAGGCATCAGCTCCCTTAGCAACGGGGTGCGCCACAATACCCTCACGTTCTTGTTTGATGGCTTGCGTGCTCACGTCAAAGCGTCGATCTCTGTCCGCCAGGAGTTTGGGGTCTAACTGCCCTTCCCCGGTAAAGCCCATCATTAGTGCCGGAATGCCGAGCGGCAGCTTTTTATCGCGGTCGGTGTGCCAGGTATGCCAGGTCTTCCCGTAGGTATTCACAATTTTGCTCATCAATGCTTTGTCAGCCACTGCCGGTAAACCGGGAGCAATCAGACTGCCGGATTTCACTTCATATTGATGGCTGTGCCACAATTTTTTTTCTTCCGGCGGCAGTGTGTTAAACAAACGCTCACTAATGATGTACTCAACGCCCATTAAACGGGCATCTTTGGTGTTTCCGTCGTAGATCACCGCCTGCATCACGTCTTCATTCAAGACGGTTACATAATGATGGGCTTCCATCTGGCCATTTTTATCCCCGCTATAAAAATGGAAACCGTCCAGGTAGGCACTCATTGCATCAATGGGCGGACGGGACTGGATAAGCTGCGCACCGGCTTCAAGCGTGCTCGTCCCGACGGAGGTTTTTACACCCGGTACAGGCGTGTTTGAAGGGGTATTGTTCGCGCCGCAACCCACTAAAATCAGGCTCGACAATAATAAAAGCGATAATGGTTTCATTGACCCTCCCTGTAAAAGTCACTTTACTGAAAGTAGTACATTAGCGCAGACACGCCAGGCGAATTTTTATTAAACCATCGGGCTAACTGGCGTACCTTCCGTTTAAACTGATTTTCTGAAATAAATAATGTAGCGGTGTCAGTTACCCTACGAAAATAAAGATCATGCGTCATCTGTTCAGGAATGCATCAACGGCGTTCTGTTGTGAATATCCTCTTATGGCACAAAACAACCGTTAACATTCATCGGATCCTCAGTAAATCTGAATAGCGGGTCGTGTACCGCGGCGAAAGCATTTCACGCTTCATCTGCCATTGCTGCTGTATGCCCTGCCCGGCAAAGTAAAGCGTTCCCTTTCCATCTTTCGCGTTCAGGCGATCCAGCACTTCCATCAACTTTTCACTTCCGGCACGCGGCGCGCTGTTGTCAAACAAATTGAGTTGGGCAACCCCCTGGCTGAAGAAGTCTCCGAGCATAATGCCGGCTTTCTGGTAGCGGTGCCCCTCCTTCCAGATTTTATCGAGGCACTTTACCGCGGCGCTGATAATGTCGCGGGAGTCCTGAGTGGGCGTGAGAAGCGTCATTGAGGCACTGTTGCCGTAATAGGGTTCGTTCAGCGCGAATGGGGAGGTCTTAACGAACGCCGAGATAAAGCGGCAATACTGGTGCTCGCCGCGTAACTTCTCAGCGCCACGGGCCGCATAGCTGCATATAGCCTGACGCACCTGCTCATATTCTGACACGCGTTCACCGAATGACCGGCTACAGACGATCTCCTGCTTTGCCGGTGCAAACTCTTCCAGGTCGAGGCACGGCTCGCCGCGCAGTTCCCGGACCGTTCGCTCCAGCACCACATTGAAGTGCTTGCGGATAATCCATGTGCTCTGCTCCGAGAGATCGAGCGCCGTTTTGATGCCCATCGCGTTGAGCTTCTTGCTGATGCGCCTGCCCACGCCCCACACGTCCTCTACAGGCACGATAGCCAACAGCCGGCGCTGGCGGTCGATATTGGATAAATCAACTACCCCACCCGTCTGCTGCTGCCATTTCTTCGCCGCGTGATTTGCCAGCTTCGCCAGCGTCTTCGTCTGGGCTATACCCACGCCGATCCTCAGGTGCGTACGCTTCAAAACCGTTTCGCGGATCTCCTTGCCAAAATCAGTCAGGTCCCGGCAGTTTCGAACCCCGGTGAGGTCACAAAAGGCTTCGTCAATTGAATATATTTCGACGCGCGGGCTTATTTCTTCCAGCGTGGTCATAACCCGGCTGGACATGTCAGCGTAAAGTTCATAGTTACTGCTGAAGCAAACCACGCCGGCGCGCCGGAACAGGTCTTTCTGCTTAAAGTATGGCGCCCCCATGGTAACGCCAGCGGCTTTGGCCTCTGCGCTGCGCGCTATCACGCAACCGTCGTTATTTGAGAGGACAACCACCGGTCGGCCTCTCAAATCTGGCCTGAATACCGTCTCGCATGATGCATAGAATGAATTCACATCACAGAGCGCAAACATATCAGCTGGCCGATTTAACAATAAAAGTGACCACGCCAAAGACGTCCAGCGTGTCTTCACTGCCAACGATAATCGGCGAATAAGCGCTGTTCATCGGATTGAGTTGAACATGAGGCCGCAGTTGCAGGCGCTTAACGGTAAATTCCCCTTCTACCGCGGCGATAACAATATCTCCGTGCTCGGCCGTTCGGGAACTATCGACCACCAGCAAATCGCCGTCGCTTATTCCCCCTTCAATCATCGAATCACCCGCGGCTTTAACGAAATATGTCGAGCTGGGGTGGGCAACCAGAAGTTCATTAAGATCAATGCGCTGCTCCACATAGTCGGCAGCCGGGCTTGGGAATCCGCACTGAACTAAATCGCTGAAAAGTGGAAGCGCGACAATCTCACGCAGTTCTGTAGGTCTGATAAATTCCATTACGCATACCTCTACTACTGTGTTTATATACAGTAGTTTTGTTTTGAAGCACGCGCAAGCCAGCTGAACCGTAGCGACTGTTTAAACCTTCACCGTTTCGTTTGTAAGTTTCTCTCTGGCTTCAAATTATAGTTTTTGTAAATTTTACGATTAAACGCTTCGACTGCTCGTTTTAAACGCTAAATGAATAGATTGTCATCAACTCAGACAAAATGAAGAGCGGCATGGCATTTCTTTAGCCAGAATGCTGTTTGACTGTACCCATATACAGTAGTATTTTTACATGCAGGCAGAATCGCACAATTAATATTCATAGGGAAAAAATAATGTTTGTTGAACTGGTTTATGACAAGCGAAACGTACAGGGGCTGGAGGGAGCCAGGGAGATAATTCTGGCTGAACTGACAAAACGTGTGCACCGGATTTTTCCTGATGCCAGCGTGACGGTTAAGCCGATGCAGGCGAACGGCCTGAATAGCGATGCCAGCAAAAGCGACCGGGAAAAGCTGAACCGTATGCTTGAGGAGATGTTTGAAGAGTCGGACATGTGGCTGACGCAAGAGTAACCAGCGTTTAGCGACAGGGAAACCGCTATGGCATATGGCCAGGTTTCCCTGTCATTGACGCACAATAAACGCAGGGCAGGTATTTATTAATATCGCTTCATTGTGTTGACTGTCGCCCTTTCTGACCAGTCAGGCCTTTCTCCAGACATAATGGCACGCTGTTGTGATGGCGTCACAGACTGGGTTATTTCAGGCATTGATTTATATTCAGGTTGTTCAGGAGAGCTGAGAACCAGATCAGAACTACAACCTGACAGAAGGAAAAAAACGAATACAGATGAATTAAACTTAAACACTTCAACCCCTTCCAATGGGACACGTTTTGCAGACAGAATGCAGTGTCTCCCGGCGACTTTGCCCCATTCAGCAAAGACACGCGCATACCCGCAGAGAGCCTGTAACGCCCCTTGGCACAAACATTCATTACAAGAATAAAATTATGCCGAAATTATTTCCGCAGTCAATAACTCATGGCAACGAGTTCACGCTGCACGGGGGATAACAAAAAGACTGTCAGATGACCGACTTACAAATTCAGAGCGTCCTCAATAGCACCTGTGCCATTTATTGCCGAGACTCTCCGTATCGATATAGCTGGTTTATTACTCGCTGGCTCTGCCTGCGCCCAGAGGTAATGTGATTTGGTATGGGTACGCACTGGCGTTATCCATACCTTTTCTTTGATTGCTAATTAAATGGCAGAGAAAGACAGCTTACCTAAAAAAATTCTGTGGCTGTCCGGTAGGGTTTTAATAAATATATTGTACTACCTGAATCCTTCTTTTATCCATGCCCTATACTTTCAGTCTGACTGACTGGAGATTTCTATGTGTGGACGTTTTGCACAAGCCCAAACTCGTGAAGAATACCTGGCCTACCTTGCCGACGAAGCCGATCGCGACATCGCATATGACCCGGAACCGATTGGACGTTACAACGTGGCGCCCGGTACCAAAGTGCTGCTGTTAAGCGAACGCGACGAACAACTGCACCTCGATCCGGTACTCTGGGGCTACGCACCTGGATGGTGGGATAAAGCACCACTGATTAACGCACGGGTAGAAACCGCAGCCACCAGCAGAATGTTTAAACCTCTGTGGCAGCATGGACGGGCGATCTGTTTTGCCGATGGTTGGTTCGAATGGAAGAAGGAAGGTGACAAGAAACAGCCCTATTTCATTCACCGGGCCGACGGGCAGCCGATATTCATGGCGGCGATCGGCAGTACGCCATTTGAACGTGGTGATGAAGCCGAGGGATTTCTGATTGTGACGTCTGCTGCGGATAAAGGACTGGTTGATATACACGATCGGCGGCCGCTGGTTCTGTCGCCGGAAGCTGCAAGGGAATGGATGCGCCAGGACGTAGGCGGGAAAGAAGCTGAGGAGATCATTGCCGACGGATCTGTGTCCGCAGACAAGTTTATCTGGCACGCAGTGTCGCGTGCCATTGGTAATCCCAAAAATCAGGGTGCTGAATTGATTGAGAATGTTCAGTGATATCCTGAGAGATATTACCAGAGTTTTACGCCTCCATCTGGCTACTTCCCCCCACAGGAGTCATGCCGTACACCTTAGTTACACATTTTTGTATGCCGTCTTTAAGATGCTTTACCTTCTTCTTGCCTGAATTATTCCGCTCAAAATAATTCACGGTGGATATTTTATTTTGACAATAGCGCAAAGGGGGAGCCCTTAAGCACTCAATCCACGGTTCTCCAGCATCGGTTCAATCTTCGGATCGTGCCCACGCCAGTTCCGGTAAAGTTCAGCTAAATCAGTACTATTTCCGCGCGACAAAATCGCCTTGCGGAATGTCTGTCCGTTTTCGCGCGTCAAACCGCCCTGCTCGACAAACCACTGATAGCCATCGTCCGCCAGCATCTGCGTCCACAGGTAGGCGTAATACCCCGCCGCGTAGCCGCCGCCGAAGATATGGGCGAAATAGCTGCTGCGATAGCGCGGCGGTACGGCAGGAAGATCCAGTCCCTCTTTTTTCAACGCGGCGGCTTCAAAGGCTTCCACGTCCTCAACCGGCGCCTGAATGCCGTGCCAGTTCATATCCAGCAGCGCGGCGCTCAGCAGCTCCGTCATGTCATAACCCTTGTTAAACTGGGTCGCGTTGAGCATTTTTTCCCGCAGCGCATCCGGCATCGGCTCGCCGGTTTGGTAGTGACGGGCAAAGTGTGCAAACACCTGCGGATGGCTGGCCCAGTGTTCATTGATTTGCGACGGGAATTCAACAAAATCACGCGGCGTGTTGGTGCCAGAAAGCGTGGCATAGCGCTGGCTGGCAAACAGGCCATGCAGCGTGTGGCCAAACTCGTGGAACAGGGTAATCACATCGTCCCAGGAGATCAGCGCGGTCTGCCCGTTAGCCGGTTTTTGATAGTTGCAGACGTTGTAAATCACCGGACGCGCGGCAAACTCGTAAGATTGCTCAACGAAATTTCCCATCCACGCACCGCCGGCTTTGGAATCACGCGCGAAGAAGTCGCCGTAGAACAGCGCCATGCCTTCACCCGTATGATCGAAAATCTCCCACACGCGCACGTCCGGGTGATAGACCGGGATATCGAAACGCTCGACAAAGCGAATGCCGAACAACTGCGTGGCGGTCCAGAATACGCCATCCTCCAGCACGGTATTAAGCGCGAAATAGGGTTTAATCTGCGATTCGTCCAGCGCATATTTCGCTGAGCGCACGCGTTCGGCATAAAACGCCCAGTCCCAGGCCTGCACCGAAAAACCGCCCTGCTCGTCGTCAATGACCTTCTGAATATCTGCCTGCTCCAGCGCGGCCCTGTTGCGCGCCGCAGGAACTATCCCGCGCATGAATTCGAGCGCAGCATCCGGCGTTTTCGCCATCTGGTCGGCAATGCTCCAGCTGGCATAGTTTTCAAACCCGAGCAGCTGCGCCTGCCTTGCCCGTAATGCGGTAAGCCGACGGATCAGGTCGCGCGTATCGTTTTCGTCGCCTTTCTGAGTGCGTTCCCAGCCCGCATTAAACAGCTTTTTCCGCGTCTCGCGCTGCGTGAGTGCTGCCAGCGCGGGCTGTTGCGTGGTATTCAAAAGCGGGATCAGCCAGCGATCCGTCAGCCCTTTTTCTGCGGCAGCGTGAGCGGCGGCGTCTCTCTCTTCCGCGCTGAGCCCGTCAAGATGTTGGACATCGTCCACCACCAGCCCGCCCGCCTTGTTTGCAGCCAGCAGGCGCTGGTAGAACTGGCTGGTCAGGGTGGCGGCTTCGGTATTCAGGGCTTTCAGCTCGGCTTTTTCATCGGCGTTCAGACGCGCACCCGCCAGAACAAAGTGCTGATAGGTCTCCTCTGTCAGCCGACGGGATTCCGCATCCAGCGTGTCGCGATCCTGCCAGACGGCTTCCACGCGGGCGAAAAGCGTATCGTTTAGCCAGATATCGTTCGCCAGCCCGGCCAGTTCGGTAGAGAACTGCTCGTCCAGCGCCTGGAGATCATCGTTGGTGTGTGCGGACGTTATGGCGAAGAACACGCTGCTAACGCGCGACAGCATGGCCCCGCTCTTTTCCAGCGCCAGCACGGTGTTATCGAAATCCGGCGCGGCGCGCTGCGCGATAATCGCGTCAATGTCAGCACGCTTGAGGCGCATTGCTTCATCAAACGCCGGGCGATAGTGGCTGTCTTCTATCACATCAAAACGCGGGGCCTGATAAGGCAGCAGGCTAACGTCAAAGAAAGGGTTGTTGACCGACATCGTTTACTCCTGAGCACGGTATTTCTCACCAGAGTAGGCCAGCCTGCCCCGGCCTGCAATGCCGTCATACAAATGTTGCCTTAACGACCCGCCCGAGAGCGTGCTATGGTAGTACAACACAAAAAGCGTTGAGGAACAGTGAGATGATTATTTTAGTTACCGGGGCGACGGCAGGTTTTGGTGAAAGCATCACGCGTCGCTTCGTCGCCAACGGACACAAGGTGATTGCAACGGGCCGTCGTCAGGAGCGTTTGCAGGAGCTGAAAGACGATCTGGGCGACAGCATCCTGACCGCGCAGCTGGACGTGCGCAACCGTGCCGCCATTGAAGAGATGATTGCAAACCTGCCTGCCGAATGGCGTGACATCGACGTGCTGGTCAATAACGCCGGCCTGGCGCTGGGCATGGAGCCTGCCCACAAAGCCAGCGTGGAAGACTGGGAAAACATGATCGACACCAACAACAAAGGCCTGGTGTACATGACCCGCGCCGTGCTGCCGGGCATGGTTGAACGTAATCGTGGTCATATCATTAATATCGGTTCCACCGCAGGCAGCTGGCCTTACGCGGGCGGCAACGTCTATGGCGCAACCAAGGCCTTTGTACGCCAGTTCAGCCTGAACCTGCGCACCGACCTGCACGGTACCGCCATCCGCGTGACCGACGTTGAGCCGGGCCTGGTAGGCGGAACGGAATTCTCCAACGTGCGCTTCAAGGGTGACGACGCGAAAGCGGATAAAACCTATGAAAATGCAAATGCGCTGACGGCGGAAGATATCACCGAAACCGTCTGGTGGGTCGCGACGCTGCCGAAGCATGTCAACATCAATACTGTTGAGATGATGCCCGTCAGCCAGACCTATGCCGGACTCAGCGTGCATCGCGGGTAATTCACCCTTCCCGGCCTGCGGGCCGGGTATGTGATGACGGGTAAAAGAATGGTAGTATGTTCAGGTTAACTCTCTGAGAAATCACAACCCATGGTCGCTGAATCGCAACTTAATCCTACCCAGCCCGTTAATCAGCAAATTTATCGCATCTTACGCCGTGATATTGTTCGCTGCCTGATCCCGCCGGGAACGCCGCTCTCAGAAAAAGAGGTTTCGGTACGTTTTGACGTTTCCCGTCAGCCCGTGCGCGAGGCGTTTATTAAGCTTGCAGAAAACGGCCTTATTCAGATCCGCCCTCAGCGCGGCAGCTACGTGAATAAAATTTCACTTTCGCAGGTGCGTAACGGCTGTTTTGTTCGCCAGGTCATCGAGTGTGCCGTTGTGCGCCGCGCCGCATCGCTCATCAACGACAACCAGTGTTACCTGCTGGAGCAAAACCTGCATCAGCAACGCATTGCCATCGATCGCAAACAGTTAAACGACTTTTTCCAGCTGGACGATGAGTTTCACCAGAAACTGGCGCAGATCGCCGAGTGCCAGCTCGCGTGGGATACCGTCGAAAACATCAAGGCCACCATCGACCGCGTGCGATATATGAGCCTCGACCACGTGTCTCCGCCAGAAATGCTGCTGCGCCAGCATCACGATATTTTCAGCGCGCTGGAAAAACGCGACGCGGAAGCCGTAGATAAAGCAATGACGCTTCACCTCCAGGAAATTAGCGAGTCGGTTCAGTTAATTCGTCAGGAAAACAGCGAGTGGTTTAGCGAAGAATAAAACCTCGCCGCCCCCTTTCGGTTGCGGCGAAGCGATTAGCGAACCACTAATACTGGAATAGTGGCGTAGCGCAGGATAGTTTCAGCATTCGAACCCAGCAGATGCGTTGTGATACTCGGATTTTTCGATCCGATAACGATAACATCATATTTCCCCTCTTTGCTGAGCTTGATGATTTCATCCCGTACGTTGCCGAAGCGTACTTCACAGTCAATATTGTCCGGGGACATATCAAAGAGCCGTTTCAGCGCTTTCATCTTCTTATCAGACTCGGCGGTCATATACTCTTCGAATTTCTTAATATCGGCATTGAACCCCCGCAGTAACGAACGGCTGCTGTTAGGAAGAATGTTGACCAGGGTGATGGTCGCGCCTTCCGCCTTCGCGAGGTTGGCCGCATGGCGTACCGCTTTGTCGCTCAAGTCCATTTCAAACACGTCAACAGGCATCAAAATTTTCTTATACATAAGCCTGACTCCTTTTCCAGTGAAGGGTTATTTTCTGCTTCCAGAATGGCATTGCGGAGATAAACAAAGCCTAAACACTTGCATCCTGAAATTATCAATTAAGGAAAATAACTGTCCGCTTTGTAAAGCGGTGTCCTGAACCGTCAACGCCATCATGAAATAAGAAAAAAGTGTGAGCTTGATCAAAAGCAAATAATTTCGTTTAAGAGAGGCGTATTAATAGTGCCCCGTGAACGGCAGTCGTTGAATTAGCGCCGTAACGGATAAGTGAGAGAGGAGAAAATACCATGATGACATACGACCGTAACCGAAATGCAATCACCACCGGCAGCCGCGTCATGATTAGCGGCACAGGCCAGTTCGGCGTGATTAAAGCGATCCACAGCGACGGCCTTAATGCCGAGCAGGTGCGTCGTAATAAAACGGTTGAAGTGGACGGATGCGAAGGTAAGTTCGAACCGATTGAGCTGATTCGCCTGGGGATGCACTAAGCCGTGCCCCGACATGCCGCCGCGAACGGCGGCATGTCATAGCGTTAAAGCTGAGCGGCGTACTCCGCAACCGTGGCCTTCGCGCCTTTTTGCAGCAACATCTGATAGGCCTGCATGACCGCCGCCACAAACACCGCGTCCTTCGGCAGCTCGTTACCGAAAATAGACTCAATGCCCAACAGCGCATTAACGCGGCTTTCCCCTTCAGGGCTACCGTTTACCGCCGCCTGAATCACCGCCAGCTGCGGATCGCTCACCTCAATCGCGTTACCCTGCTCATCCACACCGCCGACATAACGCATCCAGCCCGCCACGCCCAGGGCCAGCAGCGGGAAAGGCTTCTGGTGGACAAGGTGCCAGCGCACGGAATCGAGCATGCGCTGCGGCAATTTCTGGCTGCCGTCCATGGCGATCTGCCAGGTGCGGTGGCGCAGTGCCGGATTGCTGTAGCGCGCGATCAGCTGGTCGGCATAACGACCTAAATCCACGCCTTTCACTTTCAGCGTCGGCGCCTGCTCTTTCAGCATCAGCGCATGCGCGGCGATACGGTAATGTTCATCTTCCATGCAGTCATTAATGTGCTGATAACCGGCCAGGTAGCCAAGATAGGCCAGGAACGAGTGGCTGCCGTTAAGCATTCTCAGCTTCATCTCTTCAAACGGAATGACATCAGAAACCAGTTCCGCACCGGCCTTTTCCCACTCAGGACGGCCTGCAACGAAATTGTCTTCAATCACCCACTGGCGGAACGGCTCGCAGGCCACGCCTGCCGGATCGCGTACGCCGGTCAGCTGCTCGATTTTATCCAGCGTGTCGGCCGTGACGGCGGGTACAATACGATCCACCATGGTTGACGGGAAGGTGACGTTCGCTTCGATCCAGTCTGCCAGTTCGCCATCAACAGCGCGCGCGTAGGCACAGGTCACATTGCGCATCACGTGGCCGTTCTCCGGCATGTTATCGCAGGACATCACGCTGAATGCCGGTAGCCCCGCCGCCTTGCGACGCGCCAGCGCTTCCACCACCACGCCCGGTGCAGATTTTGGCTGATGCGGGTTTTGCAGGTCTGCAACGATTAACGGATGATCGAGCATCAGTTGTCCGGTTGCCGGGGAGTGGCAATACCCTTTCTCGGTGATGGTGAGCGACACAATGGCAACCTGCGGCTCGCACAGGGCTGCCAGCACGGTTTCCAGCCCGTCCACCTGCGCATGGAGCGCGGTTTTAACGACGCCGACCACGCGTGCCGTCCAGGCATCGGCTGACATTTCTGCCACGGTATAAAGGTTATCCTGTGCCTTCAGATCGGCGATCTGCTGTTCGCCGCCAATCAGGTTAACTTCGCAGTAACCCCAGTCGCTGCCCTGTTCTGCGGCGAGTATGTCGGTGTACACCGCCTGGTGCGCGCGGTGAAACGCGCCAAATCCTAAATGAACAATGCGTGCCTTAAGGCTGCTGCGATCGTACTGCGGACGCGTTGCCTTCGCCTGTAATAACCGGTTTTCCATGATTGAGACTCGTTAATTAATGAAAGCTGTGATTCGCTGCCGCTTGCTTAACAAAGCGGCAGCGCCTGCTGACTACACCAACTAGAATGGCAGTCGGAGTCAAAAAACGCTGCCATTAACCATACTGATACGTCGTTTTCAGATCTTGATTTACATTAACTTTTCGCCATGTGGTGTGACATCAGAGAAAAGTTGTGTGACAGGTAGCGCAAGATGTAAACCATTAGCGACGGGAAGAGAGCGCGCCGTAGGCTACCGACCCCTTATGGGACGCTTCTGCCGCATCTTCCGCTTCACTCAGATCGCGATCGCGCACTTCCGGCATCAGCAAAGCGGAGAGCAGCCCAATCAGCGAGTACGCCACCAGCATCGCCACAATCGGCCACCAGGACCCGGTCATGTTGCAGAAGATCCCCGCCAGCACCGGACCAAAGCCTACGGCCACCAGCCCACCCGCCTCTTTCGAGATCGCCATGCGGGTAAAGCGGTTCCGCGAACCAAACATCTCTGCCATGGTGATGTTTTCCAGCGCAAACAGCCCGAGCACTGCGAAGTTATGAATAACGATGATAGAGAGCATGATTACGCCCGGCGCGTAACTTTTATCGACGATGATCGACAGCATCGGGTAAGCCAGTATGATGGCTGAAATATTAAGGAGGATATACGGCAGACGGCGCCCCACTTTATCGGACAGCCAGCCCAGCAGCGGGATGGTGAGGAAGCCGAGAATCGAACTGATCATCAGCGCATCGGTTGGGATCGCCTTATCAAACAACAGCGTCTGCACCAGATACCCGGCAAGAAACGTCTGAATCAAACCTGAGTTCCCGGCCTGACCAAAGCGCAGCCCCGTTGCCAGCCAGAACGATTTGCTCTTAAACATCGCGCCTAATGAGGTATCCTGCGCCGCCGGCGCAACGGTTTCGGCGTCGTTAACCTTCTCAAACACCGGGCTCTCTTTAAGGTTCATACGCAGCCAGATGGCAAAGATCATCACCACGACGCTGGCGAGGAACGGCACGCGCCAGCCCCAGGCAATAAGCTCTTCACGATCGAGGGCAAAGAACATAACGGCCCAGATCGCCGTGGCGCTCAGCGTTCCGCAGTTGGTTCCCATGGCGACCAGCGAGGAGATGATGCCGCGTTTCCCCTTCGGCGCGTACTCCGCCAGCATGGTCCCTGCGCCGGAGATTTCCGCCCCCGCGCCCAGCCCCTGAATAATACGCAGCGTCACCAGCAGCACCGGTGCGAAAATCCCGATCTGCGCGTAGGTTGGCAATACGCCAATTAAGGTGGTGCAGATCCCCATCATGGTGATGGTGATAAACAGCACCTTTTTACGGCCAATTCTGTCCCCCATCCTGCCGAAGATAAATGCCCCGACGATACGCGCGATGTAGCCAGCGCCGTAGGTCCCCATCGCCAGGATCAGCGCCATGGCCGCAGACTGTTCAGGGAAGAAGATTTCATGGAATACCAGCGCGGCGCCAAGGGAGTAGAGCTGGAAATCCATAAACTCCAGGGCGGTGCCCAGCCAGCCAGATACGGCGGCCTTCACCAGGTCTGACGTACTTCTTTGAGGTTGTGCTTGAGTCATAATGGCTGTCTCTGAAAGGTAAGATGCGTACCACTTAGAGCCTGTCTTTGCAGGCTCTTAACCGCGTGATTTTTATTGGTCGAACGTGAGCAAGACTTTGCAGCACTGCCGCTGATCTTTTTCAAACAGTTCGATGGCGTCTGTAACGTGGTGATAGTCAAATGTGTGGGTGACCAGTTTTTCAGGGTCGATCAGCCCTTTTTCCAGCCAGTCGATAACGACCGGGAATTTGTTGGCATTCAGCCGCGACGAGAAAATTGACAGCTCTTTGCCGGTGATCCCCTGCTGCACGATCTGGCTCGGGTCGCTGGAGAAGCCCATCAGCACGATGCGTGCCGCCGGGGAAGCCAGCGTAATCGCTTCCTGCAAAATGGAGGGATGACAGGCAGCATCGATGATCAACGTCGGCTTGATCCCTTTTTCATCCAGCGCGGCCTGTAGCGATTGCTCTCCGTTGTTGAAGACCCAGTCTGCACCGCTGCGCTGCGCCATCGCCAGCCGCTCATCAATACGATCCACCACGATGACCTGCTTCACCTTGTAAACGCCCTTCAGCGCCTGCACGGTGACGAGCCCCATTGGGCCTGCGCCGTAGATCAGCGCCACGTCCTGTTCGGTGGGTTTCGCCTGCCCCGTGACGTTAGCGGCAATGGTGAAGGGCTCAACCATCACCGCGTGTTTGTCTGGGATCGCAGCCGGAATGTGCCAGGCGTTTTTTGCCGGCACAACGGCGTATTCGCTGAAGCCACCGTCGCGATGGACACCCAGCACCACCAGCGAGGTGCACACGTTCGGTTTTCCGACGGAACACGGGTAGCAGTGCCCGCAGCTGATCACCGGATCAACCGAGACGCGCTGGCCCAGCCGGGAGCTTTCCACGCCTTCGCCAATCGCGTCTATTTCGCCAAAGAATTCGTGACCAATGACGCGCGGGTATTTCGCAAACGGGTTATGCCCGCGATAGATATGGCTGTCTGAACCACAGATCCCGGCCAGCCTGATTTTGACGCGGACCTCCCCTGCGCCCGGCAACGGGAGGGGGTGCTCTTCAATCACCAGCGCATTGGGCTGTTGGATCACTACGCTTTTCATCATTCGCTCCTCGTTTACCAGTTCCAGAGGGTGCCGTCTTCCAGGCGGGCCACCGGCAGATAGGCCGGATCGTACGGGTATTTCGCCGCCAGCTTCTCGTCGAACTCGATGCCCAGCCCTGGCTTGTCGCCCGGGTGCATATAGCCGTTATCAAAGCGCCAGCTGTGCGGGAACACTTCCAGCATCTGTTCTGAGTACCCCATATACTCCTGTACGCCGAAATTCGGTACCCACAGGTCAAAATGCAGCGCCGCGGCGTGGCAAATCGGCGACAGATCCGACGGGCCGTGGGAACCGGTACGCACCTGATAGAGTGAGGCAAAATCCGCAATACGACGCATCCCGGTGATGCCGCCCGCGTGGGTTATGGTGGTGCGGATATAGTCAATGAGCTGCTCTTCAATCAGCTGCTTGCAGTCCCAGATGCTGTTAAACACCTCACCCACGGCAATCGGCGTGACGGTGTGTTGGCGGATCAGGCGGAAACATTCCTGGTTTTCAGCGGGAGTCGGATCTTCCATCCAGAACATGCGGAACTCTTCAATGCTCTTGCCGAACCGCGCCGCTTCGATTGGCGTCAGGCGGTGGTGCATGTCGTGGAGGAGATGTTCGTTGAAGCCAAACTGGCTACGCACGGCATCAAACAGTTTTGGCGTGAAATCAAGGTATTTCTCGGTGGACCACAGCTGCTCGTCTGGCCAGTCGCCTTTGGTTGCAGGCTCATACGCCAGCCCTTTTCCTTTAGACATACCATAGGTGGTTTTCATCCCCGGCACGCCGCACTGCACGCGGATGGCCTTAAAACCCATCTCTTTGTGGCGGGCATAGTCTTCCAGCACGTCATCAATGGTGTGCCCGGTGGTGTGACAATAGACCATCACCCCTTCGCGGGATGCGCCACCCAGCAGTTGGTAGAGCGGCATGTTCGCGGCTTTTGCTTTGATGTCCCACAGCGCCATATCCACGGCAGAGATCGCGGACATGGTGACCGGACCACGACGCCAGTAGGCCCCTTTATAAAAGAATTGCCAGATATCTTCGATGCGGTGCGCATCGCGGCCAATCAGCTGTGGGCAAAGGTGATCCTTCAGGTAGGAGGCAACGGAAAGTTCACGTCCGTTCAGCGTGGCATCACCCAGGCCGACAATACCCTCATCGGTCGTGATTTTAAGGGTGACAAAGTTACGCCCCGGGCAGGTGACAAATACTTCAGCCCCGACAATCTTCATAATCCATTTCCTTACATCTTCGTTGTGATGCAGGAAATTTACGCAACTACACTACTACCATACAAGTATAATGATCATAAAATCAGCGGACGATCACATTATAAGGACGCTTATGCGCGTCCCCAGCCGGCCACGATGATCAACATGCCGCACAGGGCAATCACTGCGCCTGCCCAGTCGTACAGGCTTAGCCTGACGCCATCGACAACGCGCAGCCACAGCAGTGCGGTACAGACGTATACCCCGCCGTAGGCCGCGTAAACCCGCCCGCTGGCGGCCGGATGCAGGGTAAGCAGCCAGACGAAAAGGGCCAGCGCCACCCCGGCTGGGATCAGCAGCAGCGCGGAAGCGCCCCGCTTTAGCCAGAGCCACGGTAAAAAACATCCGATGATTTCACACAGCGCGGTCGCAAAAAAAAGCAGCGTCGTTTTGAACATTTTTCTCGTTTCGTGAGGATTGATTTAGACATCATACGCGATAATGCTCTCATCGTTCCCATACCTGCGGGGCGGGTATGACACCCTTTCGGATTGGTGTAGAATCCAACGGGGTAATCCGATTTTCTGCACCCGTTTAAAGGAAACGCTATGACTACATTAAGCAAACGCCTTTGTCTGACAGCCGCACTGGCGCTGTCCTCGTTCGCCTTTGCCGCAACGGCATCAGCCGAAACCAGCAAGCTCATCATTGAGTCTGGTGACAGCGCGCAAAGCCGTCAGAACGCCGCCATGGACAAAGAACAATGGAATGACACCCGCAGCCTGCGTCAGAAAGTGAATAAACGCGCTGAGAAAGAGTGGGATAAAGAGGATGTGGCGTTTGACGCGCGCGATAAGTGCCAGCAAAGTGCCAACGTCAACGCTTACTGGGAGCCTAACACCCTGCGCTGCCTGGATCGTCGTACTGGCCGCACGGTTGCACCGTAATGTCGAGGCTGTGTGACGTGAAGCTCCGTCCGCTGGAGCGCGAAGATTTACGCTTTGTTCACCAGCTCGACAACAATGCCAGCGTGATGCGCTACTGGTTTGAAGAGCCTTACGAGGCCTTTGTTGAGCTGTCCGATCTTTATGACAAGCATATCCACGACCAGAGCGAACGCCGGTTTGTGGTGGAGTGCGAAGGTGAAAAAGCCGGGCTGGTTGAACTGGTTGAGATCAACCACGTCCACCGTCGGGCGGAATTTCAGATCATTATTTCACCGGAACACCAGGGGAAAGGTCTTGCTTCGCGGGCGGCAAAGCTGGCGATGGATTACGGATTTAACGTCCTGAATCTCTACAAGCTTTACCTGATCGTCGATAAAGAGAACGAAAAAGCGATTCATATCTACCGTAAGCTGGGCTTTATGGTGGAAGGTGAACTGATCCATGAGTTCTTTATTAACGGCGAATACCGTAACACCATCCGCATGTGCATTTTCCAGCATCAGCATCTGGCCGGACATAAGTCCTCCTCTGCCAGCCTGCTTAAACCGACCGCGCAGTAACCTGCGCGGTTTTATTCTCAATAATATTCAATGCTGTTTTTGATGGTGTACTTGCGCTCAACGGCAGGTTTGACGCTGTCGTCGACGATCGCCAGTTCACAACTCACCGGGTTGTTGTGGCGATCGTACTCGCAACTCTGCTTAACATTGCCCATCGGTTTATCGTTCAACAGGCTTACCGCCGTATAATCCATACGCTTGTGCAGATCTTTCGACGGCGTTGCCTGGACCGATAAACGCTGGTCGCCGGATACCGTGGTTTTACCCAGCGGGTAGCCGTCGGCGTCATACTGGTACTTTACTTCCATCTCTTTGCTGTGCGCGGCAACCACAAACCCGTTATCGTCGGTGTCCCACGTCACCCCGGCCGATGGCAGTTCCGCCAGCTGACATTTCCCCTGCAACTTCACCTTCTGCTGCTGGGTTTCAGCATCGACGTAGTAGTTCGCATCCAGCACCAGCGCAACGCCCGTGTTAGCCTCCAGATCGTGCAGTTCAAGCGTATCGAAACACCCTTCCGTCGACATCGTGCCGGTCACGCGTTTGGAGACTTCACCTTTGTCGTTGAAAAGCGTCTGGGTAAAATCTTTCACCGGGCCGCGAAGAGGATCAAAGTCAAACTCGTTTGAAAAACTCGCCATCTCCGGCGTAAAGGACAGCGGCGCGGTGTTGTTGTCGCATCCCACCAGTACCGTTGCCAGTAGCGTTATCGCTGCGTATTTCTTCACATCATTTACCAAAGAATGAAAGGATTGTTGCACTTATAGTAGCAAAGAGCGTGGTAAGGATGGATAGCAATTTCAATTGTGCTATCCACACAATCCTTCCAGCAAAAACAATTTTTTATCATCCCTCAAATGTACTGAGCTATGTTGAATCGGTTCGAATACTGGTAAAATGCATGAATTTGGCCCAGCCATTCAGTCTTTAAGGAACGCTCAAAGGATGAGAATTTTTATAGTCAATCTTAAACATTCACTCGAACGTCGGGAGAAAATGGAATGTCAATTGTCTAAATTGAACATTGCATACGAGTTTATTGAAGCAGTAGATGGTCGAAAAATGACTGAAGCTGAACTCAGAAATGTTACACGCGAGACAAATTATGCTTTCCTTCCGGGAGAAGTGGGTTGTGCTTTAAGCCATCAAAAAATATACAAAAGAATAATAAATGAAAATATTGAAGCAGCACTCATTCTTGAGGATGACGTCGTACTTAACAGCGATCTGCGTGAGATACTGGATAACGTAACGCTTAGCAAAACCAAACCTGAGATTCTTCTTTTGAGCCGGGTCAATAAATATTACAAAAAACCGCTTAAACACATTTGCGGTTCATATAATATACATAAAACTCAACATGCCACGACTACTCATGCATATATTATCAATCAAAAAGCTGCCAGTAGCCTCCTGAATAACCTTTATCCTGTATGGATGGTTGCCGATAAATGGAGTTTATTCGAAGACCTATCGCTAGCTAAAATTCACTCTATAGTACCTTATCCTGTACGTCTATCCGAAGAAGCCAATGTTTCAACCATTAATGAATCAAAAGGCGATGCCGAGCTGGATGCCAAAAAGAAAAAAATTTGGAATTTACTGATGCGGGAAAGACCTTTGGCTGCAAAGCTTCGCCACCGTTATCGACGCGCAATTACTCCACTGTTCAATCCAATAATCAATCAAGGCAAAGGGTAAGCTGACGATTCTTTTCAATGACTGGGCGTTTCTGCACTTCCAGGACAATTCAGAAAGAGACACACTAAAACAAAAGCTTACCCTAATCCTGCTATGCTTATTATCTACACAGTGAAAAGGAGCTACAGATGAAACGGTTACCCTGGATTACCGCCCTGCTGTTAATGAGTGCTTCACCTGCGATTCTTGCGGCCCCGGACTCCTGCGAGCGCGTGAAAAGCGACATTCAGCAGAAGATTATCAACAACGGCGTGCCGGAGTCTGGCTTTACCCTGAACATCGTTCCAAACGATCAGGCCGATCAGCCGGATGCGCAGGTCGTTGGGCATTGTGCCAACGATACCTTCAAAATTCTGTACACCCGCATCAGCAGCGGCAATTACCCGGTAAGCGGGGCGGGAACGCAGGAGAATGCGCCTACTGAGCCGCAATGATTTTGCCACTCAATTCCCCTGATTTGACGAGGATTAATATTTAATACCTCCAAATAAGTAACACTCCCCCCATCATTAGCCCAGTTGTAGTCATGGGTGAAAATAATTATTACCAATGATGGGGTGAGTCATGTCCGAAGTTGAACATCACGGCGGGATAAGCCGTCGAGCTCTGGTTAAATCCACTGCCATAGGATCGCTGGCGCTTGCCGCCGGTGGGATCGCATTACCTTTCGGTTTGAAAAGCGCCGCCGCCGCAGTGCAAACCGCCGTGCAGCCTACGGAAGACAAAGTCGTTTGGGGCGCCTGCTCGGTGAACTGCGGAAGCCGATGCGCGCTGCGTCTGCACGTACGCGATGACGAAGTTTATTGGGTTGAAACGGATAACACAGGCGAGGATATTTACGGCAACCATCAGGTTCGCGCCTGCCTGCGCGGTCGTTCTATCCGCCGTCGTATTAACCATCCTGACCGTCTGAACTATCCGATGAAACGCGTGGGCAAACGCGGAGAAGGTAAGTTTGAGCGTATCACCTGGGAAGAAGCGCTGGACACCATCGCCGCCAGCCTGAAAGGCGTGGTCGAAAAATACGGCAACGAAGCGGTCTACATTAATTACTCCTCCGGGATCGTAGGCGGCAATATCACCCGCTCCTCCCCTTATGCCTCGCTGGTCGCGCGCCTGATGAACTGCTACGGCGGCTTCCTTAGCCACTACGGCACCTACAGCACCGCGCAGATCGCCTGCGCCATGCCCTACACATACGGCAGCAACGACGGCAACAGCACCTCGGATATTGAAAACACCAAACTGGTGGTGATGTTCGGCAATAATCCAGCGGAAACGCGCATGAGCGGCGGCGGGATAACCTACTACCTCGAACAGGCACGCGAACGCTCTAACGCGCGGATGATCGTTATCGATCCGCGCTACACCGACACCGCCGCAGGGCGTGAAGACGAGTGGATCCCCATTCGTCCGGGCACCGATGCCGCGCTGGTGGCGGGTATCGCGTGGGTGCTGATTACTGAAAACCTCGTCGATCAGCCTTTCCTCGATAAATACTGCGTGGGTTATGACGAAAAAACCCTGCCGGAAGGCGCACCTGCTAATGGTCATTACAAAGCCTATATTCTCGGCCAGGGTGATGACAAAACCGCGAAAACTCCGGAGTGGGCGTCGCGCATTACGGGCATCCCCGCCGATCGCATCATTAAGCTGGCCCGTGAAATCGGTTCGGCGAAACCGGCCTACATTTGCCAGGGCTGGGGTCCGCAGCGTCAGGCCAACGGGGAGCAAACCTCCCGCGCCATCGCCATGCTGCCGATCCTGACCGGCAACGTCGGCATTAACGGCGGCAACAGCGGCGCGCGCGAATCGACCTACACCATCACCATCGAACGCATGCCGCTACCGGAGAATCCGGTGAAAACGCAAATCTCCTGCTTTAGCTGGACGGATGCCATAGTCCGTGGCCCGGAGATGACCGCCCTGCGCGACGGCGTGCGCGGCAAGGATAAGCTCGATGTGCCGATCAAGTTCATCTGGAACTACGCGGGTAACACCCTCATCAACCAGCACTCCGATATCAACAAAACCCACGACATTTTGCAGGATGAGAGTAAGTGCGAAACGATCGTCGTCATCGACAACTTCATGACCTCGTCCGCGAAGTATGCCGATATTGTTCTGCCGGACCTGATGACCGTTGAGCAGGAAGATATCATCCCCAACGATTACGCCGGCAACATGGGCTACCTGATTTTCCTCCAGCCGGTTACCGCCCCGAAGTTCGAGCGCAAGCCCATCTACTGGATCATGAGCGAAGTGGCGAAACGCCTCGGACCGGATATCCATCAGAAATTCACCGAAGGCCGTTCGCAGGAGCAGTGGCTGCATTATCTGTACGCCAAAATGGTCGCCAGAGATCCCCAACTGCCGTCCTACGACGCGCTGAAGAAAATGGGTATTTATAAGCGCAAAGATCCGAATGGACACTTTGTGGCCTATAAAAAATTCCGTGACGATCCGGACGCCAATCCACTCAAAACCCCGTCGGGGAAAATCGAAATCTACTCCAGCAAGCTGGCGGATATTGCGGCAACCTGGGAGCTGCAAAAAGACGAAACCATTACCCCGCTGCCGGTTTATACCTCAACTTTCGAAGGCTGGGACGCGCCCGAGCGTAGTAAATTCCCGCTGCAACTGTTCGGCTTCCACTTTAAAGCCCGCACCCACTCCAGCTACGGCAACGTGGATGTGCTCCAGGCCGCCTGTCGTCAGGAGGTGTGGCTTAACCCCGCGGACGCCGGGAAGCGCGGCATTAAAAACGGGGACATGGTGCGCGTGTTTAACGACCGCGGCGAAGTGCGCATTGCCGCCAAAGTCACGCCGCGCATCATGCCCGGCGTGAGTGCGATGGGCCAGGGCGCCTGGCACGATGCCAACATGAACGGCGATCGCGTCGATCGCGGGTCTTGCATCAACACCCTGACCACGCACCGCCCGTCACCGCTGGCGAAAGGCAACCCGCAGCACACGAACCTGGTGCAGATCGAGAAGGCATAAGGAATAGACAATGACAACCCAGTATGGATTTTTTATTGATTCCAGCCGTTGCACCGGGTGCAAAACCTGCGAGCTGGCCTGCAAG
>NZ_JADBRA010000017.1:0-130870 GCF_014896205.1 Enterobacter cloacae complex sp. I2 | reverse complement strand
GCAACGATGTCCGAGGTCATGACGGACACTCAGCGTGAAGTTGATAAGTGTCGCTTCGTCGCTGATCCGCCGCCAGGCTGATTTATCCACTAAAGGCAATATTCACATTGTTTTCCTTCCTGAATAGCAATAATCCACAAATCACAACAATCCGTCACGTTTTATGCCTATCGGGCAATAATCCCTCTCATTTTGTCCGCAGATCCGAAAAAAGGTAAAGCCGGATGCTTACCGTCTGAGGCGAAGGTGACTATGTGTTTACGCTGACACTCAGGCAACCAGAATTGTTTATCGTGATGTGCTCCGGCATACGTAAATCCTACACCGGAGCTAAGGAGGGATTACTTCTGAAGGTGCAGCTCCTTCAGATTTGTTTCAAAGTAATCAACATAAATTCGTTCATTTTTGGGCTTCATTATCAGCTGAATACCGTTGGGAACGGGCGGACATGAGGCCCGGTAGGCAAACATCTCATCCTGGATATTCCGGAGCGTATAACCCAGTTGCTCTTCTTCTGCCCTTCCGGACACCCTTATACCGAATAATTCCTTCTCAACGTACTTTTTCAGCTTCTCGCTTCTTTTCATACTGCTGCGATTATCCAGAAACTGAAGCAAGAAATAGCGGATGACCGGCAGTGTGAACACCACATAGAAGAGGATCTCATTCAGCCCGGATTTCATGACGATGCCGTAAACAAGCATAGCGACAGGCGAGACAATAAAAGCGGAAAGATAAAATACGTGCAGAACCTCCCTGAGCGATTTGTCCCAGCCGAGATTTTTTCCGTGGCACAGGAGCGCCATTACGGCCTGCGGCGCGTTATACACCTTACTGACGTACCACCCGTCTTCGCCAAATCGCTTTCGTGCTTTTTCCGGGCTGTCTCTAAAATATGCAGCTTCCCGGATGATGTCATCCCGTGGGATCTCCTCCACCTTCAGTTCATTACGCCGGATGCCAAGTACCCGGCAGTCGTACATTTCCTGGATTGAGGCTGCCTTCCTGCGCAGAGCCGAGATGTGTCCACTGATAACAATGTTAAAGGTGAGCACCAAGAGTCCATATAACCCCAACAGCGAAGACAACAGCTCTGAATCGACAAATCCCCGGCTCCGGTTGTATACGGTAACGAAAGAAAGCAGGAGCGGTACGATGATGCTGAAGAGAAAATTCAGTCTGTTCCAGTTTTTTACCCTGTCGTAGACACGGGCCTGCGCATACAGTAAATCCAGGTTTTCTCTGGTCGACTGGTTTGTGTAAATGGCATTCATGGTTCACCCGTAAACAGGAAAGAACGGCCCGAACACATCGCGCCATTTATTGATGGATTTTTCATACTCTTTATTATTTTCAAACTGTCTCGCCTCCGATACCTTTTGCGCATCGATATAACATCTGTCCGATATCGCCTTACGTGCCTCGGCTGAAAGTGAGTTGATATCACCCTGTATGCCTTTGGGATCGTTGACAGAGTACCGCACGGATTGACCAAGATGGCGGAAAAGCGCTTCCAACTCCATGTCAACAAACGATGAGCAGGATGTCCTGCCAGCGTAATAGTCCAGAATCAGCGTTTCCAGCAGGTAGGAACTCATGGATGGCATCGTCGGTCGCCGCTGCCAGTACTTGACTGCTCTGATGACATTAAGCACATTGCCGTCATTCTGCACATTGATAGTCGTGACTCTGTCCCTGTCTTTACGGGGGTCGGTAAACTTCCAGTGGCCGTTGCCATCGGGGATCAGGTAGTAAGTCCGTCCAAAGGCATCTTCGCTGGTAATAAAGCAGGGGACGATGTCAAAATTCCAGTCCTTGCTGACCAGTTTCAGCGTGACAGCTTCCTGGTTACGCCTGATATCAGCCTGGGCGTATTGGGCAATGTCCTGCAGGCGGTTTTTAAAGGCATTCAGAATTCTGACGGAGCAGACGGTGTCTGCTCCGGAATGGCGGTAACGGTGCAGACGTGAACCTTCTCCGGAGGAGGTTACAGTTATCCGGTCACTCAGGATGGTATAGGTGGCACCTTGCCCGGTTAAGCCAAACATCAGATCGATATCATCAAGCGGACGAATTTTGGTTCTTCTTGCGAACGAACCGAAAGCAATGTGGATCCCGGGATTACTTACCGGAAAAACCTCGTCATTTTCAAAAACATTCATCTTACCGATAAGCCAGTCGCGACTTGCACGCGCGTTATCGGTATCTGCCTTTTTGAGATTCACGGTATCTTTCATAAATTCGTTAAAGGCAGCTATTACTGTGGTCGCCATGTTTAGTCCTTTAATTTTTTTAATGCAAAAGGCGCAGGGCTCTGTCGTACATCTGAACATTCCAGTGCCCAGGAAGAGTCGGTATAGTTTATTCTTAGTACCGCAAGTTCACTACCGTCTCGTTCTCTACAAGGTCATATAATTTACATGGGAAATATGAGCCTTGTTCTTTCGTTGATAATTATGCAATATATTTAAGTTATTAATGCCAAATAAGCAATAATGCAATTAAGTTCAAAATATATCATTAGTATTGCATTATCAGCACAAATCCTTCTTCCCCTCTCCTGAGATCCGAAAAAAGCAAAAGTCGGATCTGGACTGCGTCATCACATGCAAGGATGAAGGAGATACGGCAGGAGGGAGTTCAAGGCAAAATGCAGATAGGAACGGAAGGTCCGCTTTGAGCGAGAAGCGGACCCTCAACGCTAAGCACCTATCCGCTTTGTGCCAGAAGCGGACCCTATAAATTGAATAAAAGCATATCCCGTATTTAACCTGTGGAATATCAATGCATATCGCCAGCTTACTCCTCTGCCGGATGTGCAAAATCCCGCAGCGTGTCTCTCAGCGCGACCAGCCCTGCTTCATCAAGCTGGCATCTGGCTTTAATTTTCCCGGATACCGCCCACACGTCCTGCCGAATACTCTCCGCTTTTGAGGTCAACCCCACAAGGATACGGCGTTCGTCCAGCGGATCGCGAGTACGGGTTACCATCCCGGCTTTTTCCATACGTTTAAGCAGCGGGGTGATGGTGCCGGTGTCCATTGCCAGGCTGTTCCCCAGATCGCCTACGTTGCGGGGAGTACCGGCGTACAGCTCCAGCAAAACCATATACTGGGGAAACGTCAACTCCAGCGGCTCCAGCAGCGGTTTGTGCATGCGGGCCATCCTGCCTGCTGCGCTGTAAAGGGCAAAGGACAGCTCCATTCCAAGACGAGGCATTGTGTTATCTGACAAGACGGGCTCCACGTTCGCTAAAGTTGATCATTAAGGTAAGGGCTGCTAATTTACCTAGTGCACTAGATATTAGTAAGCCAGAAAATATTATACCTCACCAATTTTCCGTCTCATAAAAAAGGAACAGGCAACAATGAAGATTGGCATTCTTGGCGCAGGAGCAATCGGTTCTACACTGGCCCGCACTCTTGCCGCAGCCGGGCATCAGGTGAAGATCGCGAACTCACGTGGTCCGGAGACAATTAGCGCCCGTGCACTGGAAAACGGTGCAATTGCCGCAACCGCTGCAGACGCAGTAAATAATGTGGATGTGGTGATCATGTCCATGCCTCAACGCGCCTTTGAAAAGGTCAGATCGCTGGTCACGGCACTGCCTGAGCATACCGTGGTGATCGATACTTCCAACTATTTCCCGCAGCGTGATGGCGTCAATCCTGCTATCGAGGCGGGAGAAGTTGAAAGCGTCTGGATTCAGACCTTTTTCGAACGCCCGATCGTCAAAGCATGGAATGCAATAGGCACCGTACCTTTTGCTGAAAATGCCCTGCCGGAAGGTCATCCGGATCGGGTTGCGATCCCGGTTGCTGGCGATCGCGCTCACGATCGGGATATTGCTATCGCGCTCATCAGTGATACCGGTTTTGATGGCTATGATGCAGGCCCACTTGAAGACTCCTGGCGACAGCAGCCCGGCGCGCCGGTCTACTGCACCAATCTCCGTTACAGTGAGATCGCCACTGCGCTGGCGGCCGCAGAACGGGAGCGTCTGCCTAAGCGTCGTGATTTGTCCGTCGCCGTCTTTGCTGAGCGTTTCGGACCAGGTGTTAATCCCGACGCGGCAACCATTGTGAGGATCAGCTGCGCACTGCAAATGTAAGGGCAGGTCACTTTAACTGTAAGGGTAACTATCATGAAAATCGGCATACTGGGAACAGGCTTTATGGGCAAAAATCTCACCCGCAAGCTCGCTGCTGCCGGGCACGAGGTGAAAGTAGCCAACTCACGTGGTCCTGAAACTATTGCGCCCGATGTGCTGGAAACCGGTGCTCAGGCGGCAACTGCAGAGGAGGCCTTGAAAGAGGCGGAAGTGGTTATCCTCGCAATGCCTCATACCGGTTTCGATAAAATCAGACCTTTAGTGGCGGCATTGCCGGAGCACGTCGTAGTGATTGATATCTCCAACTACTTCCCTGGCCGCGACGGTGTGAATCCGGAGCTTGAAGCCGGCAAAGTTGAAAGTGAATGGGTTCGAGACTATTTCGGGCGTCCTGTCACCAAGGCGTGGAATAACATCGGTATGGTTTCCTTTGAAACCCGCGGAAAACCAAAAGGTGATCCTGACCGTATTGCGCTCCCCGTAGCGGGCGACAGAAAGCAGGATCGGGACGTGGCGCTGAAACTGGTCGAAGACACCGGCTTCGATGGTTTTGATGCAGGCATGCTTGCCGATTCATGGCGTCAGCAACCAGGTTCTCCCGTGTATATCACCGATCTGAACCACGACGAGCTGGGACCAGCCCTGGCATCGGCAGAACGGGAGCGCCTGCCGCGGCGCCGTGATTTATCAGCAGAAGTCTTTGCAGAGCGTGTTGGTGAACGTGCTTCCCCTGATGCAGATACAGTGGTCAGAATTGCCCGTGCATTATTCATGTAAACATCAAATATTCTGGGAGAATAGATATGAAAGCCTGGCGCGCAGAAAGCTTCGGCAACCCCGCAGACGTGCTAAAACTGGTCGATATTGATATCCCCGAACCGGGCCCAGGTGAAGCGCTTCTCAGAGTATTAGCCACCAATATCGGACTGCCAGATCGCATGATGCTGGAGGGACGCTACTTTCTTACCCCAAATCCGCCTGTCACTCCTGGTCAGGAAGTGGTTGGCATTGTCGAGGCGGCAGGTCCCGGATACCCCTATCCCGTAGGGGCACGTGTGATCGGTGGTGCCAACTTCATGTCCGGGTCCGGTGGGCTTGCGGAGTATTGCCTTTCTCCGGGCGGCGGCGCAGTGCTGGCCGCCGATGACATGCCCGACGAGCAGGCGGCGGCATTCCTTGGGACGTTCCACGTCGCCTGGGTTGGTCTGGTCAATCGAGCCCGGGCGCATGCTGGCGAGACGGTTCTGGTACTTGGGGGAACCGGGGGCACGGGTTCAACTGCGATCCAGCTTGCCAAAGCGCTGGGCCTGACCGTGATTGCTACTGTGCGGGATGCCAGAAAGACGGCGTTCTGCCGTGAGCAGGGAGCCGACCATGTCATCGAAACGCAGTCGGGGCAGTTGAGTGAGCAGGTCCGGGCGCTCACCGGAGGCAAGGGCGCTGACATCGTTTACGATACGGTCGGGCCCCCGCTGGTTGAGCAGGCGCTGGATGCGATCGCCATCGGCGGCCGCTATGTGCTCATCGGCTTCGCCGGTGGTTCGGACTTCCCGACGATCCCGCCATTCAAGATTCAGACGCTTGGTATTTCGGTTACGGGTGCCCTGCACAGCATACGGACACCCGAAGAACGCGATGAGGCCATCGCCGTTCTTGGTCGCCTGTTTACGGAAGGCAAGATCACCATGCCGATAGACCGGGTGGTGCCGTTTGCCGGGGTGCCAGAGGCGCTTGAGCAGCTTGGTGGCGGAGTTAATGGCAAGCTGATCGCCCGGGTAAGCCAGGCGACCGCCTGATTCTTCAGCCCGGGTGACCCGCGAAAACCTCACAATAATGCAAGGAGCCGAAGGCGGCTCGGAGAGCAAGTATGACAAAAGCGAAATTGTTTGAACCGGTGACGGTCGGGCCACTCCAGCTTCCCAACCGTGTGGTGATGGCCCCGATGAGCAGATACCGTTCACCGGCAGGCGTGCCCGGTGAGGACATGGCAAGGTACTACCGTCGTCGGATCGAAGGAGGGGTCAGCCTAATTATCACAGAGGGATCGTGGATCCCTCATCCTGCTGCATCGGACCAACCTGACGCACCCCGCTTTTACGGGGACGACGCTCTGGCAGGATGGAAACGTGTGCTTAACGAGGTGCACGCTGCGGGGGGCAAGATCATGCCGCAGCTCATGCATCGCGGCCAGACGGAAGAGGGGCCGGGCGGCGGAGCGCGCAGGATCGGCCCGTCGGGTATGGTTGGTTCTCTCGGCGTGCCGCTGAAGCAGCTGGACGAGCCCGCATCGCTTAGCGATATCGAGGAAGTCATTGACAGTTTTGCCAGAGCTGCCCAGTCGGCATATCAGCTGGGATTTGACGGTATCGCACTTCATGGTGGACACGGCTATATCATCGACCAGTTCTTCTGGTCGGCCACTAATTTGCGTACGGATCAATACGGGGGTGGGATAGCCAATCGCACTCGTTTCGCCTGTGAAATAGTGCGCGAAATCCGCCGCCGCACCGCGCCGCACTTCCCGATAATGATGCGTATGTCCCAGTGGAAGCTCCACGACTACTCGGCGCGACTGGCTCAGACACCTGAAGAATTACGGGATTATCTCCTCCCTCTTGTGGATGCAGGCGTGGATATCTTCGACTTCTCGCAAAGGAGATTCTGGGAAGGCGAATTCGGAACGGATATGAATGTTGCCGGGTGGGCAAAGAAGCTGACTGGCAGGCCGACGATGACGGTGGGTTCGGTCTCGCTGACAAATGACATGTTCGACTCGTTCCAAGGCCATGCCAGCAAAGTGGCCGACAACCTCGCCGAGCTTGAACGGCGTCTGGAGCGCGGCGATTTTGACCTTGTGGCGGTGGGGCGCGCGTTAATAGCCGATCCCGACTGGCCCAGGAAGGTGGCGAACGGAGCGGGCGCTGACATCGTGCCCTTCCAGCCCGCAGTACTGAAACAACTGGTGTAGACGACGAAACGGAGGTTCGCTGGATCGCATACCTCCGTTCCACTATGGAGAGCGTCACAACAGGAGTATCAACATAAAACCCAGGACATATCGGCGCTGCCCGGGTGATGTTTTCCTGGAACTGCTCAGTATCAGTAGTTATCGCTGGGTTTCAGCGCCGGGTAATCGAAGCGTTACAGGCTCATCCTGAATTCACTTCTGCGCTTTCTGTCATTCAACATTGACATCGGATCTGAATGCCGTGGCGGGAGGTTACTTTACCGACACCCAGTACAACGGTGGTTTATTTCCATGCGTCATCGTTCTGTGTATCACAGGATTGTTTTTTGCGAGGGTTATCCTGCTCAGAAAAGCGGGCATGTCTCATCGGGAAGCGAGAAAATGACAGGTTGAGCGTATCGTATCCTAGTCTGGCAACGTCCGCTTCTGGCTGTGAGTTCAATGGGTCGATGCAACGATGTCCGAGGTCATGACGGACACTCAGCGTGAAGTTGATAAGTGTCGCTTCGTCGCTGATCCGCCGCCAGGCTGATTTATCCACTAAAGGCAATATTCACATTGTTTTCCTTCCTGAATAGCAATAATCCACAAATCACAACAATCCGTCACGTTTTATGCCTATCGGGCAATAATCCCTCTCATTTTGTCCGCAGATCCGAAAAAAGCTAAAGCCGGATCTCCAGAGTACAGCCGGGGTATTTTGGCTAGCGTGCAGGAGATGGAAGCAGGAAAATAAGTTGATATAATGATGTAAGAACAAATCTTACATTAAGAAACGGAGGGGTTATGGCCCGTACAATGACGGTGGACGTGGGTGATGAGCTGCGTGAATTTATCGATTCACTGGTTAAAGCCGGTGATTACCGTACACAAAGCGAGGTCATGCGTGACGCGCTGCGGCTGCTGCGCGAGAAGCAGGCTGAATGCCGTCTTCAGAAGCTGCGCGATCTGCTGGCCGAAGGGATAAGCAGCGGCGAGGCGAAGCCATGGAACAAGGATGCATTCCTGAATAATGTCAGGGCCAGGGTGGCAAATGAAAGAGATTGAGCTGACACCCAAAGCAGAAGAAGATCTGGAAGCAATCTGGGACTACAGCTTCCGACAGTTCGGGATTGTTCAGGCGGATGCGTATATCGGCCGTATAGCAGCGGTTTTTGACGTGCTGGCCGTGCATGATATTGGCACGCATCGCGCGGAGCTTGGCGAAAATATCTGCTCGCTGCCGGTGGAACAGCACATGATCTATTTTGTGCCATCACATTCGGTGGTAACGATCATACGTATTCTCAGCCAGTCTCAGGATACGGCGCGGCATGAACCCTGGAGATATTCTGAAAATAAATAATATATAAGTCAATGAGTTAGCTAGATTAATTTATCTTGTGTTAAATATAATTAATTTATACCTCAATAATATAAATCTAAGACGTTGCTCTCTTTCAAGATGAGGTCATCCGACCGTTAACCCGAATTGGTAAGGCATCGCAGAACACTCCATCCGTGACGGTAACTCCCCGAAGGACATGCTGTACCTGAACCATACCGTGAACAGGTATCCCGGTTGCGACAATTGTACTGGCCAATCGTCGCACCGGGGAAGTGGACAAATTTAGCGAATTTGTCAGGCCGTTTACTTAATTCGTAAAGGGGCGATGGATACCGCCCCTTAAATTCAGATCCTGCGTCGAATCTTCTCCACTAGGGCGGCAGTCGAAATACCGTATCGTTCGTGCAAAGTGGGCAGCGCGCCCGCATCAAGGAAAGCGTCCGGCAGTGCGACGGTATCGAAGTCCACGTTCACGCGGTTGCGCATTAATAGCGACACAACAGCCTCACACAGTCCGCCAACGCTGCTGTGGTTTTCCGCCACAATGACCAACCGTCCCGGCTTCGCGGCCTCCAGCGCGCGCATGGTCATCAATCCTGAGGCGATGATCAGCACATCGAGCCCCTCTTCCAGCAGCGCGGCTTTGCCAATCCTGAACTGATAGTTGTACTGATCCAGTACCACCGGCACCTTGCCGCGCAGCAGGCGCATATAGACCGGACCATCGTGCGCCGCCATCGCTGGTACCGCTTGCTCGGTATCTCGATAATCGTCATGCCCGGAATACCGCGCATAATCGCAACATCTTCGGTTGCCTGGTGGCTCGACCCGTAGCCAGTGGTCAGCCCCGGCAGCGCCGCGCAGATCTTCACGTTGAGTTGCTCTTCAGCAATTACCTGATGGTTAAAGTCGTAGGCGCGGCGGGTGGCGAAGACGGCATAGGTGGTAGCGAAAGGAATAAAGTCCTCTTTTGCCATGCCGCCCGCGGCCCCCCAACAACAGCTGCTCTGCCATACCCATCTGGAAGAAGCGTTCCGGGTAAGCCTGAGCAAAGATATGCAGATCAGTGTATTTCGACAAATCCGCCGTCATGCCAACCACCTCCGGGCGTTGTTCCGCCAGCTTTACCAGTGCGTGGCCGAACGGCGAGGGTCTCCTGCCCTTCCTCCGCGATAGAGGCAATCATGGCCGACGTAGTTAAACGCGGTTTTTTCTCCGTAGTCTGGCTCATTACTGCGCTCCTTCAGGTTTGTTCGCATCCAGCACGGCGAGAGCCTTTTGCAACTCGTCAGCATCCACGCGAATAAAATGGTTCTTGTCACGCTGTTCGAGGAAAGGCACGCCTTTGCCCATCAGGGTGTCGCACAAAATGACGCGCGGCTGGTTTTCCGGGTAGCGTTTGGCGCAGTCAAACGCCGTCACCAGCGCAGGGACATCGTTACCGTTTACGCGCTGCACGTACCAGCCGAAGGAGGTCCATTCAGCGCACCGAGATAAACCAGTGGGTCGAGGATCTGTCCGGTGTCGCTAAAAGTCGGATCGAAAAAGGGGATATCCCGTAACCACAGACTGCTGAATCCCGCTTCATCAGCCTGTTTTGCCAGCTCCCCCTGTAAAAGATGCCCAGCAATATGCGGGAATGAAGCATTTAGTTGAAGATAGATTAAAGCTGGTTTTTTTACTGAGTAATGATCAGGATTTAAACAATGTATTCTTGAATAATTTCGTCTTTACGAAGTGTTAATACTTCAAAACCGTCATCGGTCACAGCGACAGTGTGTTCCCACTGAGCCGAGAGTTTTTTATCCCGAGTTACCACTGTCCAGCCGTCTTTTTTGATTTTTATCTTGCTGCTTCCCTGATTTACCATCGGTTCGATGGTAAAAACCATTCCCGCCTGTAACACTTCACCTGTACCAGGTTTACCATAGTGCAGCACTTGCGGTTCTTCATGCATTTCTTTACCGATACCGTGCCCGCAGTATTCCCTGACAACGCTATAGCCGCTGGATTCAACATGCGTCTGGATAGCATGCCCGATGTCTCCCAGTGTTGCACCCGGTTTTACCATCTTTATGCCCAGCCACATGGCTTCCCGGCTTATATCCACCAATCGGCGAGCCAGCGGAGAGACGTCGCCAATCAGATACATTTTGCTGGAGTCGGCAATCAGGCCCCCTTTCTCCAGGGTGATATCTACATTAACGATATCGCCTGCTTTAAGGTATTGGTTAGCTTTAGGTACTCCGTGACAAACCACTTCATTCACAGAAGTATTCAGTACGTAAGGATAATTATATTGTCCCTTACTGGCAGGACGGGACTGCAACTCATTGACAATAAAGGCTTCTGCGCGATCATTGATTTCCAGAGTGGTTACTCCCGGAACAATAAACGTGTCCAGCATCTCAAATACGGAGGCAAGCAACGCTCCTGCATGACGCTGGCGGGCAAGCTCATCTGCGGTTTTAATGGGAATTGATGGCATTGATAACCTCCATTAAACGATCAGAGCCTGATTTCAGCATCATCATTTTGATTTGTTGATAGTTAAGTTCCGGGTAAAGCTCACTCATCATGCCGAGGCGGATCCAGTATTCGGCTTGCGCGTTAACTGAACGTGACATAGCTCTGCTGGCATCCCGAACGTCTTCGTGCAGCAAATCTGAAATTTTGACGATACCCACAAGCATATACTCTGTAATAATACATGTATAAATCGTATCGACTTCACGGACAAATGTCACGGAGATTTTTGCCGTGCGAATAAAGGTTCATTTCTGGCACAAAGCTGACATCCCAACCTGTATCAGATCGTTAAACCTCCATAGTTAAGATAGTAACCCTCTGGAACGAGACAGCGCTTGCGCATCAGGCTGGAAAACCAATTTTAATGGTTGCTGAAAGCTGGTTGGTCCGAGGCGCAACGCCTGTTGTCAACTTGCAGGTGAAATAATAACAGAAGTCCTATCCAATGCGTGTTATAAGCAAGTTTGAAAACCTCCACACTGGTGGTTGAGAGGCATGGCATGAAATTACGAATCACAAGAGCAATCGGCCGCAGCAAGTTCTCGCCACGTTGGGTTAAGGTTATCTGTTTGCGGTTAACAAAAAATTATATTGAGCGCTCCCTCAATGCTCTTCTGGCCAACATTGATGAATCTGAACTCTCTTCGGAGCAAGTCAAAACATTGAGGGAATGCGTTGACAGGATTAACCTGGCAAGGGGTAAGGGGATACATGCGTGAGCACTTTTGATTAAGCATGTTTCGAGCTAGTAATGTCTGCTCCTGGCACAAAGCGGACTAATTATCCGCCGTGTCCCTTGCAACCAACAGTGACTGATTTCATTTTTCCTTCACCTGCATATCCCATTGTTCAGCTCCTGTCAGATGTTGCTGAGCTAGTCATCGGAGGCCAGCCTCTGAATGTCGCTAATTTCCTGGCCCGAGAGATAGCTACGGCTGTCATTCTTAAGATTTCTGCCCCTGATCTCCCAGAAATAGGCCCGTCGATAGTCCTTCAGGAAACGGTTTACTTCAGCCAGCTTATACGCCGCGTATTTGTCACCCGCCAGCCAGGCCCTGACATAGAGGTCTGCAGCTCTACGGGAATCCTGGCGGATGTAGTAACCGCTTTGCAGTACAACTCCGGCACGCATCAGCAGTGCCGTATCTTTACTGTCGGCCGGGGATTTCTCTGCCATCTCAACAAGTTTCTCTGCCAGTTTCGTGGCCTCATCACTGCCCAGACTTTCAGGGTAAACCTCTGGCGATTTTTTGTGAGGTTCAAACAAAAACACCAGGGCAGGCGCCGACCCTTTTTCTGTGGCTCTCAGTACGATCTCGCGTATCGCACGATCGCGTGTATTGCAGGCCGCTAACCGCTTTTCGGAGGTCCCGAAGAGAAAATCGCCAAACGTGTCACAGTTCAGACCATAGTCACCGGCCTGCTGATTGAATGCGTCGAGCGCCTGAAACGGATCGTCAGCATTCAGCGCGGCCTGACGTGCTTTCTCGAACTGCATGATTTCCATTTTGTTATCGCACCCCGTGAGAAGTCCGGCAATAAGCGGTAACAGGAAGATGACGCTTCTTTTTTTCATACCCAATCCCTGTGAGTTTTTTCCTCTGCGGCCGGACAGCCCATACTTTCTGATCCTGCCAGGCCAGCAGATTGTACCCGTATTGTTATTCGCCATCAGCACTCACCTTGCTCATGGCAAACCAGCGATACAGGCAGCTGGCGGACAGATTCAGGTCTTCAGCGATGTTTCGTACCGTCTCGCCCGTTTCTTTCCGGGCTTTCATTCTGCGCAGCGCCTCACGCCTGATATCCGGACTGGCGATTTTTACCACCGGCGACGTTTCCCATATCCGGTATTTGCTCGCCGTTTCTGATGCTGCCTCGCGGTGCAGACGTGAACTGCGGTCCTTGCCGTTAATCCTGTCGTATGCCTCTGCCATCATTCTGACCTGTTCGGCGGGATCTAATTCTCCCCGTCTGATACGACTGTTAACGTTGTCCCTGCAGTTTTGTGAATATTCAGCACTGGCAAGCGCCACGTGTTTCGGTATGCCCCAGCGCTCGCGATACTCATTCGCCGTCATACCGTGAACCACGCGCAGGTGTGGTGCCAGAAATTTAAAGCTTTTACCGCACTCCCTGCAGAGGATTTTCTTCTGACTAACCATCTCTGCCCTCACTGATCCTTTTCCGTAAAACCCAGCGCGTCCCGCATTATCAATATGCGCTGTCTGTCACCCTCGCTCACGCCAGCGTTGTACACCAGTCCGATTAAGCCCTGAAGCATATTCCAGTCGTCCGTATCAAGACGTGCCTCAAGGCGGCAAAGAATTTTCCCGCTTCCGGCATGACGGAAGACGGTTCCGGTCTCTTTTTTGTCGAACTTTTTACTCACAATGCTCATCACTCCACCTCCCTGCCGTCGCCGTATCCCTTCGTCCAGTCGCCGATCTGCGCATCGAGGACGTCCAGCTGCTTCTCAATCTCTTCGGCCATCATGTTAAAATCGCACTCCAGACCACCGCTCAGGCCGTCCCACTCAACCGACATATCGGTGATCTTATCTTTTATCGTCTGCAGGCGTTTACGCTGACTTCGGGCCACCCTGAGCTCCTGCCTGTACGGGTTCGTTCTCCTGCTCATGCCCTCTCCCGGAACGTCAGCTTGTTCGGTACCATCCAGCGCTCCAGCTGTCGCACGGGAACGGGAGCGTCTTCAGTCATCAGCCTGGCTTCGTACACCACGCTCCAGAGCGGTTCGCCGTGATACTCATCCCTCTCCAGCGCGGACAGGGACGGGAAACGCTCGCTCCAGCGCCAGAACATCTCCTCCAGGTCGTACTGCCCCAGCTCAGACCCCGACCAGCGGGCGCTCCAGCTCCCGACCGTTTCCGGCGTATGAAAGGCCAGCTCGATTTCCGCCTGCCCCGCCAGCGCCTGGTAAGCCCGTTCACGCAGGCAGGATTCTTTCCGGCGCTGGCGGGTGTATTTTTCGTCCAGCATGGCTTCCTGACGGCGCGAGCGTTCGGTATGCCTGAAGGTTTCCTCCGGGAAGATCTGTTCACCGGCGTTCACGGACAGCGGCAGCCAGCAGCAGGCCCCGCGGCTCTCTATCAGGGCATCGATGGCCCTCAGCCAGCTGTCACGGCTTCCGCGCAGCTCCTGCGCGCTCAGCACCGGCGCGAACAGGCGTATCTCCCTGATGGTGACGCGTTTGCGTCCGGTCAGGCGGCGGAAAAAGGCGCTGGCATACGGGAACGCCGTGGACGCCGCGCCGCGCGTGCGCCTGCGCTCAACTTCGGCAATGGCCTCCATCGCGGCGCGTCGCGCAGGACAGAAGGGAACCAGGGAGAGATGTAAAGGGATCATGCCGCGCCCTCCGATGCCAGGATGCTGATGATGCTGGCCTGAGAGTAGCCGTCCGCATCGAGACGCGCCGTCAGGCTGAGGGTGTGGCTGACAAGCTCCGGCTGGTAGCCCTTCAGGGTGCGCACCACGGAGAACGGGCGACCGCTGGCGGGCACGAACACCATCATCCATACCGGACTGATGGCGCCAGGACTGCACACCGCAATATGGTAATTACCGTGCGAGGGCGTGAAGCGTATCTGCACGGGGAAGAAGCCGCCGAACTCGCTGCGATACTCGCCGTTCATATCCCAGTTGTCAGGGCAGGTCAGGTCACGCATGACGGCGTGGGTCAGCGCGCGGCGGTAGTCCTCGCCGCTGTCCCGCCAGTCCTCGAACTCATCGTGAGACATCGTTTTCAGAACGTCAGGGGTCAGAACAGTTTGCATGGGTATCTCCTTATTGCCGCCCCGCAGGGCGGCGCTCCGTTATCAGGCGGCCTGTGCCGTGTCAGTGGTGTCGTTGTCGGTGCTGTCCGCCTCTGAGGCGTCGTCAGCTTCGGACTCAGCCACAGGCTCAGGTCCTTTCAGCCATGCCGGAACCCAGCGGTTATGCTGCATGAAGTGCTCCGCATACCCTGCCGCATCGCCCTTCTTCATCTTCTCCGCGTCACCTGCCGCCCCCGTCAGCCCCGCATCTTTCAGGGAGGCAACAATCTGCGGATGTTTCAGGCCGGAGAAATAGTTCTCCTTCGTCGGCTGCCACCAGTCGCGCAGGTGGAACCCGATTGCCGCCTCGACCGTATCGAGGGTGCTGCGTGAGGTGTGCCCCATATCGCGGGTCTGAACACCGTCGACCGAACACGCCGTACAGAAGGCCATGAGCGACATCAGCACTGCGCCGTCAAGGGCGAAGAAGGTCGTGAAGTTCTTCTCCCATCCCGCTGGCAGCAGGGTCTGAAGACGGGCTTTTTCCTGCATCAGGAGGTCATACGCCGCGCCGCTCTTACCGGACGGGGCATTCTCCGTCAGGCTGCCGTGGGAAACGGTCAGGCTGATGCGGAACGGGTGCGTTGTGGTCAGGCAGCCAGAAAAGACGCAGGTACACAGACGCCAGACCATCAGCGCCACCGCTTTTTCAGGCTGCTGCATCAGCGCGGCCTGTACCGCTAACGTTCGCTCAGAGGACATCTTCGTGAGCAGCGGGAGGCTGATCCCCTCTGTAGCATCCGTCTGGCGTGAGGTGAACGCCACCGTAGCGCTGCTTTCTTCAGTTTCTTCCGGTTCGTCGACTTTCAGGCGAATACCGCGCTGCACGTACACCTGACCTTCATGCAGGCTGACCATCACCCCCGCGCCGGACTTCATTTCGTCCGTCCATGCGCTGACTTCTGCGGCCTGTTCAATGGCGTTAATTTCGGCTTCCAGCGCGTCCGTCTCGTCACAGCGGGAGTCGTAGCCGTTCCACTGCTCGTGCAGTTCGTCAAGACGCTGCTGCTGTTCGGGGGTGTAAACCGGATCGGGTTCGTCGGGCTGCACGAATTCTTTACCGTCTTCGCCGTGGTACCAGATGCGGCCTGCGCGACCACGGCTCCACGTCCAGCCCTCACGCTGCTGAATGTCCTGCGCGATACGCTCCAGCTTTTCCTGCACCAGACGCTCGACCAGCACGGTGTCAGCCGTACCGTCGCCGTCATCCTGACTGAACAGGTCTTCACGGACGTAACCGCCTGCAGCCTCGTAGGCGTCACGTCCGATGAACCGGAATTTCACGCTGTCGGTGCTGATTTCAGTGTCAGTCACGGCGCGTTTAATCAGGTGCGCGGGGGCGTTCGACCAGCTGGCCTTAACGCTCTCGTACACGTCGACCTGACGGGCCTGATCGTCCTCGAGGCAGAGCGCCTGACACTGCTCAACGGTCAGTTCGTCCTGTGCGAGCCTGTCCATCAGGGCCGGGGCGAGGTTTGCCAGCTTCAGCATGCGCTGGACGTGACGGGAGCCGAAGCCGAGCGCGTCGCCAATCTGCGCGGGGGTTTTGCCCTGCTCTGCCAGCGTGCGGAACCCTGCGATCTGCTCGGCGGGATGCATGGCGGCGCGCTGCTCGTTCTCGGCCACGGAGGCAAGCGCCGCAATGTCGTCAGAGACGCGTTTGACCATCACGGTATGGCCATCATCCAGACGCCCCTCCTGCGCCAGCAGATTCAGGGCGGTCAGTCGGCGGCCACCTGCCGCCACGCCGGATTTCCCGTCTGCGAGGGTGTGAATAATCAGGTTCTGCAGCAGTCCGAGCGCCTCAATGGAGTCGGCCAGACCGCGTACGCTTTCCACGGAATACGGGATGGTGCGCACGTTAAGCGGTGATTTGGTGAGTTCGGCAAGCGGAACGTACTCAACCGCAGCGGCCTCAAGGGCCGTTTTCAGGGCAACTTCCTGCGCCTTCGTGATTTTTTTGCTGCTCGCTTTTTTGGGGGCTTTTGCTTTAACATTCTCTAGAGACATTGTTGATACCTCTCCGTGTTGATAATTGTCCTGCCCTGCGGAGTGTCAGCTCCGGCAGGGCATCTCTTTCTTACTGCGGCTTACGGATGCCGTAGTCGCGGATATAACGGTTGAGCCAGTACGTACCGTCCGGCTCGAAGTTCCACGTGCGCCAGACCATCTCCCCGTCCTTACGCACGACCAGACGAAAATGCGTTCCCTGATCGTCCTCTATCGTCACGTTGGCGTACTGCGCCACGACGGCCTCAGCCTGTTCGCGGGTAAAGGTGTCGTCAGGTAAAACCGCCACCGCCTCGCTCATTTCAAACCTCCTTCTGAACCTGTTTTGCCCTTAAAACCCGTCACCCGTTGAGTTTCGGGAGCCGCGGTTTTGACGTTTTGCGGGAGCCTGCTGAACCATCCCGGGGATAAAACACCTCACCCGTTTGAGAACCTTCGCCGCAGGTGCGTAAACGCCACCGGCCGAGGCAGATGTCCTGGGTGAGCGGGAAATTTATTCCGGTCTAATGGAGCAAGGCGTAATGGCCGGGAGAAATTTATTGCGAAAGGCTGCGCCGTCCCTGGACAGCCAGGAGGACTGTGGGGTTATCAGCACCCGGAGGAGGGACTCAGACGGGAGAGAGAAAATCCGGACGATGAGCAGGGGCACGCCGCAATGACGGGAAGCCGCGCGCGGCGAAACGGCGTTGCCCCCTACATGGCATCGATGCAGTTTGTGTTATCGATGACATGCCGGAAGCGCAGGAAACGGCGCGACTGAGCGGCGCAGCCGGAACGGCTGCTGCAAGCGTGGTGTTGCGTCATGGGATGGAAACCCGCTGGCCTGGCGGGACCGCAGGGAGCGGAAGGCCCGGGCAGAGACGGCGCAGCTGGCTCTGTGCGAAGCATGACAGCCCGCCCGGACGCCCGCGCAAAAAAAAAGCCAGGCAAGCCTGGCAACAGTAAAGATTGTTTTCCGATATAGTTATACAGGCCGCACCTGTTAAAAAAACTATATCTGATAAGCACCTGAAATTCAGTCGCTCCTTTTTGAAAAATTCTGATTTTTCATTAATCCGACTGGACGAAGCTTAATACTTAGCATCGTAACAGAATTCATTTTCCCTTACCGTTGGCTTCAGCCATTTCGATATACCTCGGGTCGTTTGCGTTCGGCAGCTGCGTGCTGAGCTGGCGATAATGACGCACCCGCTCCATAAAATACTCTCTCAGATGCTCAGGCTGCTCTCTGGCCATAACCTCAGCTACAACCGGCTGGTTCAAAAGCTCCTTGTATGCCACTCCAGAAGCCACCAGGCCACGGCGACTTTGTCCTGCTCTTCTTTTGATTTGGCTGCAATGTTGAACTGAGACACTGAAAACTCCAGAGGAGAGGAAATGAGCGACCAGTGTACGCCTGTCCTGTGCAGGGGAAAAGACGGGCAGCGGCGCGAAGCACGGCGCATGTCCTTCCCCCGCAGGCGCTAGCCTGCAGGGTTTTGCGCGCGGGCTGACAGGCGGCATCACCGCCTGCCTGAGGATCACTCCCCCTTTCCGCCCTGCAGGATGAAGTGCCCGCCGATATACACCGCACACTGGCAGGTCATGTAGTAACAAATTTCATCAACCACCTGCGCGGTGGTCAGCTCCCGCTGGCCGGAATCACGACGGCGGGCATTAATCAGGGCCTTGTACTGGCGCAGGATGTCACGGGTCTGTGGATCGAGTTTCATGGATATCTCCCGACAGGCAGGGTCCCCCCTGCCCGCCATTATCAGTTGCCGAATACGTAGCCGTCGACGAACACCAGGCAGCCGTTGAACAGATCGCGCGCATACGCCCCGTAGTCAAAATAGCAGCGCAAATTTTCAGGTACGGAAGACAGCAAATCGTGCTCATGCGCGTACTCGTATGCATAGTCCTCCTCGCTCTGCGCCTCGCCCCGATATGCGTCATCGAAAGCGTCGTAATCGCATTCGCCGGTGTATTCAGCCCAGGCGATAAAGGCCGCGTCCCTGCCCTCCTCCTGCGCGCGCCTGTACGCCTGAATAAAATCCCAGTCGACGGAAGATTCAGAGGCGAACTGTGACGGAATGCCCTCCCAGTCCTGGAACATCAGCTCCGGGTCCTGCTCGCCTGCATGCAGCTCGTGACAGGCCTCTATAAAGTCCTCTTTCGAGTCAAATTCGGTCAGATCAAACCATTTTCCGAAAATGCTGCCGCAGTTGTATTTGTGGTACGTGCCAACGTACACAGCCGGGGTTGTGGTAGTGCTCATAAAAAATCCTCCATAGTCGATGTCGTCTGAGTTCCGGCTTACGCCGTGCCGACACGACAGCCCGACGAAAAGCGGAGAATGCAGGGGCGCCACCGGAGGCCGCAGCGCAGAAAAACAGCCGGAGCGGTCTGGAAGGTTATCGAGCGAATATTGAGCGAGAGAACGACGGGAAGAACGGCGACGAACATCAGAAAATAACTGCGACCGGGCGAGGATGGCGGCGAAGCGCACCTTTGCAGTCGCAGCGGTCGGGCCAGAGTAGAGGCACGGCGTTAGCCGCAGGCCGCACGAACGTCACTCACTGCGCGGCCGCAACACCGTGGAGGTCGCGCCGGTACAGCGGAGCACGCGACATCCTTTTTGCATACCTGAAGTCATGCGGGGCACGCGCCCCGCATCACCGTCAGATGCCAGGCCGAAGCGAGGAGAGAGCCCCCAGAAGCGCCTGCACTTCCTCTCTGGCTTCGCGCACCGCCACGCGCAGCCAGCTACGGTCAAACCACCTGCGCACGGGCAGTCCGTCCCTGCGCCATGCATACCGGACGGTTTTCTGCGCGAGCATCAGCCCACGCGCCTCAATCTGGATCAGAATCGTGCGGTAGGTGATATTTCCGTCGAGGATAGCGTGCAGCAGCGTGTCGACGGCCTCGTTATCCCAGGTGTAGGCATCCTCCTCCGGCTCATCCTCAACGACGCGAAGCGTGAAGTTGCGGGTTTTACGGCAGACAAGCAGACGGTTGTCAGAGGGAGAAAATGCTTCCAGCACGCGATAGCCCGCCGCCGCCACACAGCCGCAGACGTGATTGATTTCAGCCCGCAGCGCCTTCAGCAGTATCACGGCGTGGCGCTCGCTCAGCCCGTCAGGTGAATCGTTGTACTCCAGCGAAATTGTGCCGCTGTGCGTATACTGGCGACTCAGCCTGTTTGGGTACAGGCGAACGCTCAGGTTACTGCCCGCAACTTCATCGACGAGTTCGCGCATGTTGCGATCGTCCATCAGGCCGCGCAGGGCAATTTCAGGGAGAATGTGAACCAACTGCGCCGCCGTCAGGGAGCCGTAGAACGCCACGCCGTCGCCCTGCGAGTAGCTCAGGCGGGTCTGAATATCCATATCTTCTGGCCAGCCGCGCGCGATGAGGGTGTTTCGGGTGTGGCGGTGAATGAAACGGTATGCGGTACTCATGACGATCTCCTTTCTCAAATGCGGCACCCTTTGCGCCGTGCCGATACGACAGCCGTGCGGCAGCGGCAGAGACAAGGGCGTCACCGAAGCCGCAGCGCAGTAAAAAAGCAGGAGCAGGCTGGACGGTTTGACGGCGAAAATTGAGCCGGAAAACGACGGAAAGACGGCGGATAATGCCTTTGAAATAAACTGCGACCGGGTGAGAGTGACGGCGCCAGCTTCCCTTTTCTCTGACGCAGCACGGCTACAGTTGAGGCACGGCATTTCTGCCTAAGGGGGCCAGAATTGCATGTAATTATCTGCTGATAATCTTTGCCCTACAAAATGCAGGGTGTCTGCTAAAAATGGCTAAATCCGCTTACTGGTTAAAGCAGACCTGACAGTAATTGGATAGGTCCTCTCTGTGCCAGGAGCGGACTGTCAATTATAAGGTCTAACTGCAAGAGCTTGGATATTTGTATATTGAGTTTATAAGGAGACGATGAGCTGTAACCTTGGATAACGTTTCAACCATTGCTTTGTAGTGACCCGTTGTTTGAATGAGTCCAGCAAAACGGTGTTAAACAGCCGTTTTTTATTTATCGAAAGGACGGAAATCCCCTCCTGCTTGCGGCCATTGGCAAACAGCCGTTTGAGAACGGCAATAACCAGGAAGGATTCCTGATCGTCACAGCGGCTGCGGATGAGGGACTGCTGGATATTAATGACAGACGACCGATCGTCTTCTCGCCGGATGCCGCACGTAAACGGCTCAGCGAGAACACTACCGGTAAAGTGGCGGAAGAGATTGCACGCAATGGCAGCCTGCCCGCCGATGACTTCACATGGCACCCCGTCAGCTGGGAAGTTGGAAACCCGAAGAATCAGGGACGGGAAATCATTGAACCTCTTAGGTAGAGACCATCGCATACCAGACATCCACTCAAAGGGTATGCACCGTTTCTGTGGATAACCCTGCACCTCTTTTATCTGGCAGAACAACCACATGCCAGGAACAAGTAAAATTCTTCTTGCAGGACGGGAGATTTCTCAAATAATACTGTATATAAAAACAGTAATTTTAAGAGGTATCCCATGATTGTTTTCGTCTCTCCAGCTTCTGAGCCGGCACTGTTCACAGCCCCGTTATTCACTGAACGCTGCCCGGCCGGATTTCCCTCGCCGGCTGCCGACTATACGGAAGACGAACTCGACCTGAATGCCTACTGCATCAGCCGCCCCAGCGCGACCTACTTTGTCCGGGCCATTGGTGATTCGATGAAGGATATGGGCCTGCATTCCGGCGATTTGATGGTCGTCGACAAGGCCGAAAAACCCCGGCAGGGAGATATTGTCATCGCGGAAACAGACGGTGAGTTCACTGTTAAACGCCTGCAGCTCACGCCCCGCATCGCCCTGCTTCCAATGAATCCCGCCTACCCCACGCTTTATCCTGAAGAACTGCAGATATTCGGCGTCGTCACGGCCTTTATCCATAAAACCCGGGGATCAAGCTGATGTTTGCGCTCGCAGACGTGAACTCCTTCTACGCCAGCTGCGAGAAGGTATTCCGGCCGGATCTGCGGGACAAGCCTGTCGTCGTGCTCAGCAACAACGACGGCTGCGTCATCGCACGATCGAAGGAAGCAAAGCGGCTCGGCATCAAGATGGGCGTGCCGTGGTTTCAGCTAAAGAACGTGCAGTTCCCCGAGCCGGTCATCGCGTTCTCCAGCAACTACGCCCTGTACGCTTCCATGTCGAACAGGGTCATGGCGCACCTCGAGGATCTGGCGCCGCACGTCGAGCAGTACAGCATCGACGAGATGTTTCTGGATATCAGGAGCATAGATGGCTGTATGGATTTTGAGGATTTAGGGCGCCAGCTGCGCGAGCACGTGCGAAGCGGAACGGGGCTGACTATAGGCGTGGGGATGGGGCCAACTAAAACGCTGGCCAAATCGGCGCAGTGGGCATCCAAAGAGTGGCCACAATTTGGTGGCGTTCTGGCCCTGACCACTGACAATCCACGCCGGACGGAAAAGCTGCTTTCGCTGCAGCCGGTGGAGGAAATCTGGGGGGTTGGCCGCCGCATCGGTAAAAAACTGAATACGTTCGGCGTAACAACCGCACTCCAGCTAGCGCGTATGAATCCGGCCTTTGTGCGAAAAAACTTTAACGTGGTGCTAGAGCGAACCGTGCGCGAGCTGAACGGAGAGGCCTGCATCTCCCTGGAGGAGGCGCCTCCTGCTAAGCAGCAGATAGTCTGCAGCCGTTCGTTTGGGGAGCGTGTTACGACCTATGAATCCATGAGGCAGGCCATATGCCAGCATGCGGAGCGCGCAGCTGAAAAGTTACGTGTTGAGAAGCAGTACTGCAGGCACATTTCCGTGTTTGTGAAAACATCCCCGTTTGCGGTCAATGAACCCTACTACGGTAATCTTGCCAGTGAAAAGCTGCTGACTCCCACGCAGGATACGCGCGACATTATTAATGCTGCAGACAGAGTGCTGGATCGTATCTGGGTTGATGGTTATCGGTACGCGAAGGCGGGCTGCATGCTTAATGACTTCACGCCGACGGGTGTCTCGCAACTGAACCTGTTTGATACTACGCAGCCACACAGCAACAGTGACAAACTGATGAAGGTTCTGGACGGTATCAACCATTCAGGGCTGGGGAAAGTGTGGTTCGCCGGAAGGGGAATTGCGCCTGAGTGGCAAATGAAGCGGGAGATGCTTTCTCCGGCATACACGACCAGGTGGTCCGATATACCCAGAGCATCAATTTGAGTATCCCATGAAATTCTTCATTTTTGTCTAGCCGTCCCAAGCGTATTAGCTCATTACCTTCGGCACTTAATTTTATGCAACGGGATCTATAGCTCTGCATCCAATTAAGTAAGAAAATTATGAATTTTTACTTACCTTGTGTCAAAAAAGTTAACTGGCGCAGTGAGTAAAGATATACGTGATCTATTGCCCACTGGAGATGATGAGCAGCATATCTGGGCCCTAAGGAATTTTAAGAATCCTAAAAACTAAAAGAGAAGTTTTAACAAATCTGGATTGCCAATAAGCGGTATAAATGGCGTGCCTTGCACGATTGGGACCATGGTCCCAGCCCGTGTTTACAGCAGTAATATCCGTCAGGACTGAGGCCCCGTTGAAATAAATGGCATACCAGCCGGCAGTGGGACCGCGGTCCCAGTCGCGCCAAAGATTTTCAGGTCGAGCGCTCCCAACAGTATTAAACGCCGTACCGTCCGGAAGTGGGACCATGGTCCCAGCCCGTCGCTGGCAGCAGGGACATCCGTCAGAACTGCGGCCCCGGTGGAAATAAATGGCATTCCGGCCGTCAGTGGGACCGCGGTCCCACTGGCACCAAAGACGATCAGGTTGAGCGATCCCAACAGTATTAAACACCGTGCCGTCCGGAAGTGGGACCATGGTCCCAGCCCGTCGCTGGCTGGCAGTAATATTCGTCAGGACTGAGGTCCCGGTGAAAATAAATGGCATTCCGGCCGTGAGTGGGACCGCGGTCCCACTGGCACCAAAGACGATCAGGTTGAGCGATCCCAGCAGTATTAAACACCGTACCGTCCGGAAGTGGGACCATGGTCCCAGCCCGTCGCTGGCAGCAGTAATATCCGTCAGGACTGAGGTCCCGGTGAAAATAAATGGCATACCGGCCGTGAGTGGGACCGCGGTCCCACTGGCACCAAAGACGGTCAGGTCGAGCGATCCCAGCAGTATTAAGCACCATGCCGTCCGGAAGTGGGACCATGGTCCCAGCCGTCGCTAACAGCAGTGTCATCCGTCAGGACTGAGGCTCTGTTAAAAATGAATGGCATACCGAGGGGTTTCATTAAAGCGGTGCTCAGCCAAGGTAGTGATCATCGCTGTATTGGATCCGTAGCGGGTAAGGAGCGGGATTGTGGAGAGAACATCTTAACTATATCGATACTGAGGATACTGCATAATGCTGTTCGATATGATGCTCCCCAAACAGCATTTACAGATTATAAAATGTGCCTAGCAGAAAGATTAGGGATATAACTTTCTAATCTGATTACGAAGTTTGTCTGTGTTGTAGTTCTCGAAGAATACCTTCAATTTTCTCAATGCATTCTGGTGGTAAGCGCGTCTTATCTAGGTTCAAAATAACTTTGTCACCTTTATAGATAGCCGATGCCCCTGGAACGAACTGATGCCGGGTATTAAGTTTAACTTTTTCTTTGGATGAATCTTTCAATATACCGGTCAATAAGCCAATTACTTCATCTGCTTCAAAGATAACACCAGCGTCCTTCTGTTCATGAAGATGCTCAGTTTGCTGTTGTAGTAACTCTTCTTTTCCAGTGAATGCCTTGTACAAAGACTCTCCGGCACGGGCAGAAAGTTCACCCGGGTGGGTAAACAGTGCAATAACAGATTTTGGTAATCGCGAGGTGTTTATGCAGCGCGAGATGATCTTGCGGGAAATGTTTTCTGACTCAGCAAGAGCAGAAACATTTCCGCCAAATTCAGTCTCGAGCCGATATGCGTATCGTTTACCACGTTCATACGAACTGGTAGGCCGATAGTCATTACCTAATCGAGACAATGCCGACATTTGTTCATCATCAAGATCCCCGACCAGAATTCGGTAATCCGATGATGTGAGGATGGCGGCTTTGCGACGACGGCTGCCATCTGCAACTTCTATGATCCCAGATAAGCGACGTCCAAAAGCTGGAGTCTGTTGACCACTCAACAAAAAGGAGGGGATCAGGTCATCAAGGGCGTCTTCTGTAAGTAGTTCCTGATCGCGCTCATTACCGGACCATACCTGGGTGGCATTTTCGGCAGTATCGCCTGGAATCGCCTCAAGGGTGAATTTAACCTCTCGACCACAGACCGGAAGTATAATCGAATTTCCGCGGGCCATAGCACCAACCCGGGCAATTAAAGAATCTACCATCGGTGCTGCAGGTGCCGCAGAAGTTGGCTGTACTGGTTCTGAAGGTGGATTTTTGACAACATGTTTTGGAATAACAGGTGCGCGTTTCATTATCTGATCTCCCAGCGAGGTTTAATTAGGCGATCGAAAATCTCATTACATACAGGCTCCCATATAGCAAGCGCATTTCTCCATGCGCCAGTAGAAGAACGCTGGTCAATGGCCTGCTCAAAAACAGTTCTCATACGGATCTGACCTTTACCAACCTCATCGGTCTCACGTACCACATTTTTAAGAACCATACCTCCCCATGCATCTCGAATCTGCTCTTCCATCCACGGAGACTGTGAACCATTGTTATTGCTGTACTTGGTAAGCAAAATTCTGACGTCAGGCTCAAAGCCCTGCAGATCGACGTTTTTTAGAAGATCGCGCAGCATGTCGAAAAATTGCAGGGCTGATGTGTAATCGAATAATTCGGCTGGCGTCGGAATGATAAGAACATCAGCAGCGCACACTACATTGATAGTGCCTATGCCAAGGTTTGGCGCACTGTCGATGACAATAACATCATAATCATGAGCAACCGTCTCTATAGCGAGTCGGAGCATCATATGGGGTTCGGTAGGCAGTTTCCCATCATCATACCGCCCCATAAGTTCTGTTTCGATACGGTGAAGGGCAAGGCATGAAGGGATGATATCAAGTCCCGGCCAGCAGGTAGGTTTTACCGCATATGACGCATCATCACGCTCACCAAGATAGAAGGGCAGTAAAGTATCTTCGGCATGAATATGCAAATCCGGAACCCATCCGTGATACATGGATGCGGTACCTTGTGGATCATTTCCTTCTACAAGAAGAACACGGAGTCCTTTCAGAGCGAGGTCCTGAGCCAAATGGACAGATACAGACGTTTTATAGACTCCACCTTTATGTGCAGCCACACCAATGACCGGGGGAACGCTTTCATCTGGTCGACGCAAGCGTGTACCGAAAATATCCCGCATATGGTTAATTTGTTCAATGGTGTAACCGACTCTCTGTTCAACGCGTCCGCGCATTTCCATATCAGGGTGGGGAAGGCGGCCTGCTTTTTCAGCATCCCGAATAGCCTGAGATGAAACACCAATTAGATCGGCTGCTTCACCTACACGCCAGCGACGCGTAATTTTTCTTGCCTCAGGGCTATCATCATTGAACTGAGCAACTGCAATAGCTTTAGTCATTTCATGTCCGGCAGCTATGCACTGATCAAGAGTATCCATCAATCCCATTGTATATTCCTTGTACTTAACTTTGCATCATTATATTAAATCTTGATAAAAAAAGCAAAGCAACACAAAAATTGCAAACCTATGCTAAAAGTGCAAAGTTGGTCAAAAAGTAAGGTTTTAGAAAGGTGTGAATGGCAATGCAAATACACCTGCATCACACAGTTAATTAAAATGGTTGCCACATTAAGCACGCACCTCTCGTTAGACAGTACTAATGAATTACTTGTCTGGATAATGCATAAAGGGAAACGCAAAGAAAACAGATAACCCATAAGCAGTTGACCATCTTCAGCCAGAATTCGCCTACTAAGATGCTGGCAGGCTTGCTGCTATCAAAGGAAAAGATCAAGACGATGTATTATGTGGAAAGTATCGACCAGTCTAAAGCGCAAAGAAAAGAAGGGGACCGACCACCCCGGAACAGTCCCCTAAGGAATGGCAATTCCTTTCACCGTAAATACTGGCTTTTTTCGAGCTGTGATAACATATTCGGGTCATTTTTCAGAGCCAGGGCTGATGAAGAAGAAAAACAGCACACCCACTCCTCACGATGCCACGTTCAGGCAGTTCCTGACGCAACCAGATATTGCCCGGGATTTCATGGAAATTCATCTGCCCGCAGAAATGCGAGCTGTATGCGATCTCAGCACACTGAAGCTGGAATCCGGCTCGTTCGTTGAGGATGACCTCCGCCAGTATTTTAGTGACATCCTTTACAGCCTGAAAACCACGTCAGGTGATGGGTATATCCATGTGCTCATCGAGCATCAATCTTCCCCTGATAAACACATGGCTTTCCGCCTGATACGCTATGCGGTGGGCGCCATGCAACGACACCTGGAGGCAGGGCATAAAAAACTGCCGCTTGTGATACCGGTGCTGTTCTATTCGGGTAAGCGCAGCCCGTATCCTTATTCCACCCGGTGGCTGGATGAATTTGACGATCCGGCGCTCGCAGGAAAACTCTACAGCAGCGCTTTCCCGCTGGTAGACGTTACGGTTATTCCGGATGATGAAATCGCTGGCCATCGCAGCATGGCCGCCCTGACCTTACTGCAAAAGCATATTCACCAGCGGGACCTGGCAGAACTGGTTGACCGGCTGGCGCCCATCTTGCTGGCCGGATATCTGTCTTCATCACAGGTAATATCGCTGGTACACTATATAGTGCAGGCAGGTGAAACATCAGACGCCGAGGCCTTTGTACGCGAACTGGCACAGCGTGTGCCGCAACACGGAGACGCACTTATGACCATCGCACAACAGCTTGAACAGAAAGGCATCCAGAAGGGTATCCAGCTAGGCAGGCAAGAAGGTCGCAATGAAGGCAAGCTGGAAGGTAAGCTGGAAGTTGCCCGTACCATGCTGCAGAACGGCATCGACCGTATGACTGTCATGAAAATGACCGGTCTGACTGAAGACGACCTGTCCCAGATCCGCCACTAATCACCCTTTCCTGGCACTCCCTGTCTGACCATCAGTGAATACTGGTGAGACGGGGAGGCATCAGATTCAGCTCTGCCTGCCAGCCACAGCGCTTAAACAGCTTCATCACTCCCCGTCAGCAGTTGTCGTCAAATGTCGCTCATACCCGCATTAAGCGGCAAAGCATTCTGAGAGTCCATTAGAAGAGGCATAAGGGTATTTCACGCCATATGATCCGATTATCCTGTCAGAGTCACCCTGTAGCCAGAATATAAGTAGTGCTCGCCGCAGCCGTGTGACCGAGCAGCGCGAGCGAACTGGCGAGGGAGCGCAATATCATCATTGCTAAAATGAGCTGGTACGCGTCGGTGTCAGAGCAAGGAACATACATAACTTATCGACTTACTTCAGAAGGTTATCCACATATACAGTCCTTCGATCCAGCAATAAGATCCTTAAAGCGATCCTTTTAAGATCCAGAGAAGATCCCCGGATCGCTATAGAGCGCGTCAGCTCTGTTCCTGGGGGATGATCACATAAGCTGTAGCATGATTAACATAAGCTGTAACTGGTATACAATAAACTGTATCATGCAAAGGATATGCTGTAATGAGTCTGGAACATAAACTACAGTAAGTATGCAGTCCTGAAATTTACCCAGAGTTGTATATGACATGAAGCTACCTGCACCGGGCCTTACAGGCTATTACAGGTCAGCAATCATCATTCTTATTCTTTACTTTTCCACCGCTCGGAGGTTATCTGGACAAGGACAATCTGGACATAAAAAAACTGTTTGAAGAGGTGGATAAATCCTCCGGCGAAATAGTTAACCTCACGCCTAATGGCAGTAACACGGTCCAGCCTGTGGCGCTGATGCGGCTTGGTGTTTTCGTTCCCACGCTCAAGTCTCTGAAAAACAGTAAAAAGAATACGCTTTCACGTACGGACGCTACGGAAGAGCTGACGCGTCTTTCCCTTGCGAGAGCTGAAGGGTTTGATAAGGTCGAGATCACAGGCCCACGGCTTGATATGGATAATGATTTCAAAACCTGGGTCGGGATCGTTCATTCCTTTGCCCGACATAAGGTTATCGGCGATAGAGTAGAACTTCCGTTCGTCGAGTTCGCTAAGTTATGTGGTATCCCCTCAAGCCAGTCGTCCCGTAAACTTCGGGAGCGCATTAGTCCCTCGCTTAAACGCATTGCGGGCACCGTGATTTCCTTTTCCCGCACTACCGAAAAGCACACCAAAGAGTACATCACTCATCTGGTTCAGTCTGCCTACTACGATACGGAGAAGGACGTGGTTCAGTTACAGGCGGATCCGCGTTTATTCGAGCTTTATCAGTTTGACCGCAAAGTACTTCTGCAGCTCAAGGCTATCAATGCCCTGAAGCGCAGGGAATCCGCTCAGGCACTCTATACCTTTATTGAGAGTCTTCCGCGGGATCCGGCTCCCATCTCGCTGGCGCGCCTCCGGGCCCGCCTGAATCTGAAATCTCCGGTCTTTTCCCAGAACCAGACGGTAAGACGTGCCATGGAGCAGCTTCGTGACATTGGATACCTGGACTACACAGAGATCCAGCGCGGCCGGACAAAGCTTTTCTGTATCCACTACCGACGTCCCAAACTCAAGGCACCCAACGATGAAAGTGCGGAGAACCCGAAACTGCCGGCGCCGAAGCGGGATGTAAGTCCGGAAATGGCTGAAAAACTGGCTGTCCTGGAAAAGCTGGGTATCACGCTTGAGGATCTGGAGAAACTGTTCAAAACATCCTGAACATAAGCTGTAGTGAGTAATCTCATTTGTGCTACTCACCACAGCTTATATTACTGGCTCCGGAGAGTAAGTTGCTCACTATAGTTTATATAAGCTGTGTCGAGACAGCTCCTGCCAATGTGTCTATACAGCTTGTCAGAAAGCTCTTTTCTCCGGTCTGAGCATCATTTGGCTCGCAGCGGCAGATCCTCCTCAGGATAGTTTTACTCACCGCAGCTTATGTTGCTCACTGTAGTTTATCTCCCGGGCGTGCTGCTAACCATAGCTTATGTAATTGTGGTAGATACTAAGGTCATTTCAGTGGCGGCAGTGCGCGTAAAATCTCAGCTGCATCACGCCCGTCTCCGGTAAACGGCACGGCCAGCGTGGCGGCCATGTCCAGCGCAAATACCCGTGTATACACCTCCATCGAACGCGGATCCTTGTGCCCGGCCAGAGCCTGAATAACTTTCCTGGGCTGCCTGTGATAAAGCATATGCATGATATAGCTGTGGCGGAACGTATGCGGCGTAACCGGAATAGAAAAATGTACCCCGTCTTCTCCGGCCCGCTTTACCGCCTGCTTCAGCCAGTTGCGCATGGTTTCATCGGTGACAGCCCACAGAGACTCGCGTCGCCGGGGCCGGGTGGTTACCATCCAGCTCTCCATCTGTCGCACAAAATTTCCGTCCGTCAGCGGAACTAGTCGGACCTCATCTTTTGGCGGGCGCCCGCGGCGCGCGCGCACTTTTTCTGACAGAACCCGCACAAAGGGTCTCAACCCGTCCAGATCAAACGACTCCGGGGTGAGGGTTCGTGCTTCCCCGATACGAATGCCGGTGTTCCACATGCTGGCAAACAGCATGTGGTGGCGCTGATCGGGCATATAAAAGAGGAGGGCGCTTACTTCAGGCGCCAGCAGGTAAGCCGGTGTGGCACCGGTTGAGGTGGCCATCCGGCGGAGTGCGACAGCTGTCGCAAAATCAACTCCCGGGGCAATCTGCAGCAGGGAGACGCGTTCTGGTGAATTCTGCAGGGGAATGACGTTGTTCATCAGCTAATTTTCACGTAGCGCACGCACTGTTTATGAATACAGTTATTCTGAACTGCAGGGCACGATCCTTCCATCACAATAAATCGCAGCGAAAGGATCCTTTTGTTGTCTTATCCTGCATTATTGCGGGTAAAGCCAAATGCGTAAAGGATCACTTTTCGGCCCTGATCCACCACGAGGTCAGTGATGCCGCGGCCTGAGGGGAATTTTACGGTTTTTGGGAGAAATGGAGTAATGCCAGGACAAACGGGAACCGAGAAAAAAGCGAAGAAACCGGAAAAGGGGAAGGTTCACTACGCAAAATCAGGCATGGCACACCGTCAGTCAATTCGTAATAGCACCTATCCATTGTGCGATCGCATCACCCTCAGGCATCTGTAAAAGTACCCTATGCCTTGCTGCGACATCTAGTTAGCAGCACCTTTAGCGGAATGCCTGCATACAGCCGTGTGTAGTGTCACTGGTACAGAAAACATTAGCCCGTCGGCCGCGACGACCCACAGCTTCGTTGAGCCAGGTCCGTACGGTCCGATCTGTTACCTCCCAGATGCGCGCCTTCTCAGATCAGTTTTGCTGGTGCGCTTATTGCGCCTCTCCTGCGGGATTTTCAGCGTGGCTACTATCATCTCAAGCTGGCTGGCATAGTTCTCATTGGGAAGCGGTATTAACCAGTGAGCCTGACTGCTGGCGGGCGCACGGCCGGTCGTTTTAGGTGGTGATGCTCCTGGTTCGGACGCCGATCGGTCCGAACTACACGGCGATTGCCGGGCACGCCATCGCCGCCGGTACCGTGCTGGTGACCAAGAATGTACGAGAGTTTGAGCGGGTGCTGGGTGATTGTGTGAAGTAACGTAGTCAGGCTGCCATCCGGCGACCTGATAAATCCACTTTTTCCAGCGGGGCGGCAAGTTGCCACATGATGTCAGACCAGGGAATTGTACGGTAACTTCTCTCTGTAAGGAAAGCAGCATAATCCTGATGCCAGAACGTCTTGAGTACCAGTCTAATGAATTTATACTGCCCCCGTCATTTTTAAGACAATACATCAGCAATACCTGTTCCTATCGGTGATTGGCTTTTTTGAGATGGATTTCCTAAGGGTTCGCAAGATGCGGGAACGAGCAACTGTTTAAACTCAGGATAATAATTAGGGCAGCCCTTACACCTGCTGGGAGTAATATTTTTTCGCATGTTTAACTCTTTTCTTCTCACAGCTTATTTGGTGTGCACTACTTTGTCAGGTGCTTCAATTTTATATTTGTATAGCCGCTTTGCAGGATTTTGTGTGAGTGATTTATAAGCGGACTGGATCTTCAGCATACAGATAGTGATGGTTTAATGATTACATTTTATGCAGTAAATGTATAATTCATGTTAACATGTTAAAACTATGTGTTGGTTTTTTCCTTTTTAATGGTGTTTAATTCTGGTACGCATCTTCATGTATAGTTTTATATACTTTTTTTTGTTCTTTTTGTGGTTCATAAAACCGGTTATGTGTGTGTGAGTTAAGGTAATAAGCGGTGGATTCTCTGAAAATACAATATCCTTGTTATGTCAAAATAAGCCTGCAAAGTTAAAATTAATTTTATTTCTTTATAATCAAGAGCTTAAGTATTGTTAGTTCGTTTTTATTCAACATTTGACCTATCGGAGTGATGCGGGGAAAATTAGCCTCGAAATGATGTATAGCGCTCGGTTAAATATAATTGCAAGGCGCGTAAAGATATTTTAATTGTCTTTACTGAAAGTATTTTAATTTTTTTAAAATGGCTTGGTGTTGCTCAGAATTAAAAGCGAGCCACTACTGGCCTGTAAGTAAAGGTATTACTGCATTGGTCGTACCTGTATTACTCAGGTTGTCTTAAACGTTAAAAAGGAAAGCAGAAGTAATGAAACTGAACAAACTCGTTATCGCCCTTGGGATGGTTATGGTTGCTGGTGCAGCTAATGCGGCTGACCAGGGCCACGGTACAATTACATTCCAGGGAAGCATCATTGATTCGCCGTGTTCCATCACTGCCGAAACCGCCAACCAGACCGTAGATCTGGGGCAGGTGTCCAGTACTGCCCTAAATAATGGGCAGACCTCCTCACCTAAGGCGTTCTTTATCCAGCTCGAACAGTGCGATACCGCCAGTATGAAAGAAGTTTCCACCACCTTCACCGGTGCGGCAGATGCAACTAACGCCAAAATGCTGGGTATCACTGGCTCTGCCAAAGGGGCTGGTATCGTCATTACCGACGGTAGCGGCACTCCGGTCGAGCTGGGAACGGCCTCAAAAGCACAGACTATCGGCGACGGTAGCAACAAGCTCTCCTTCTCCGCTTACCTGCAGTCTAATGGTGCATCAGTGACAGCTGGTGATTTCTCCTCCACGGCTGACTTCACCCTGGCATACCAGTAATTCTTCAGCAGCCCGGGCCGCCGGGCTGCATCAATGCGCTTGTACGGCACATCCGGACAGCTGACTGACAGGGGGGAGGTTATGTGCAGTTACAGAACCGTAAGTCAGATACTGCCCTTCATGCTGATGGTGTTGCTACCGCAGGAGGTGCAATCCCGCGTACCTGACCAAGGGCACGGAACCGTCGGTATGCAGGGCAGCATCATTAATACTCCCTGCGCTATCGCGGTAAACGATATCGATCAGGCCGTTGAAATGGGTGTGAGCACGACAGGTGAACTGATACATGACGGTCTCGGACCAGCGAAGGTCTTTCGTATTCATCTGATGGGCTGCACGTTGAAGCCCCAGCAACCGCTCGGGCCAGACTGGACCTGGTTTCAGGTGACATTTGACGGCATACCTGACGGCGAACTGTTCAGCATCAGGGGGGCAGATGGTATAGGGCTGCGTATTACAGACCTGGCTGGAAATGTGGCCAGGCCTGGCATACCGCTTCCGAGTGCCATGTTGAAGCCAGAAGCGCAGGTGCTGGAGTATAGCCTGCGGGTCGTGGGTGCCCCGCATCGCCTGGTGGCGGGCGATTATCGGGCTACGGTGCGGTTTAAGGTGGATTATTTCTGAGCGGAATGTCCGCTCAGCATTGATTTCTTTATTTATTACGTTCTGGTCGTTCTCCATAGAGAGGCTAAGCCTGAATACCAGTGAACTCGGGGAGTGTGTTTCGTGGTTTCATCACGCCAGTTGCATCTTCGTAACGCGTTATCCCACTACCATGTCGGCAACCATTCGTCACGTTGTACCGTCACCCTGTGGGTGCGCCCTCTGGCTGTTGCAGTACTGCTGGCAGTATGCGCGAGCCAGACGGCACGCGCTGCTGAAGAGGCGGTGGAATTTAACACTGATGTTCTGGACGTGAAGGATCGCAGTAGCATTGACCTGAACCAGTTTTCCCGGGCGGGCTATTTATTACCCGGGGATTACCATCTGGCGGTGCGGGTGAACAAGGCGGAGCTGCCCGAACGTACGATTACTTTTATGGCGCCGGATGACGATCCAAATGGATCGGATCCGTGTCTGACGGCAGATCTGGTGGAAGAGCTTGGTCTGAAAGAGAGTGCGGCCCGGCAGCTAACGTGGTGGCACAACGGTCAGTGTCTGAATCTGGTCTCACTGGAAGGGATGACCGCCAGGGCAGACCTGGGAAGCGGCGCACTATATCTTTCTGTGCCTCAGGCTTGGCTGGAATATACCTCAGAGAATTGGGATCCGCCAGCACGCTGGGATAACGGCGTGTCCGGCGTGCTGTTTGATTATGACATTAACGCCATGAACACCCATCGAGCTGAGTCAGGCAATCAGCAGTCGGTTAGTGGTAACGGGACCGCGGGCGTCAATCTGGGGCCGTGGCGCCTGCGCGCCGACTGGCAGGCCAGCTATGACCACTCGACGGGGCAGAGCGGCGGTACGCAAAAGAGCTGGGACTGGAGCCGGTATTACGCCTTTCGGGCGATTACCTCCCTGCGGGCGAAGCTGATGGTAGGTGAGAACTATCTGTCTTCCTCTATGTTCGACAGTTTCCGTTTTACCGGTGCGAGCCTTGAAACGGATGACAGCCAGCTGCCGCCTAACCTGCGGGGATACGCCCCTGAGGTGACCGGGGTGGCAAAAACCAATGCGAAGGTCACCATCAGCCAGCAAGGTCGGGTCCTATATGAGACCACGGTGGCGGCGGGTCCGTTCCGGATCCAGGATCTGAACGATACCGTGACCGGTAAGCTGGACGTAAAAGTTCAGGAGCAGGATGGCAGCGTACAGATCTTTCAGATCGATACGGCCTCTATACCTTATCTGAGCCGTCCGGGGCTGGTGCGCTATAAGGTTTCTACCGGTAAGCCCTCCGACTACGACCACCACAGCCAGGGGCCGGAGTTTTTGACCGGTGAGTTCTCCTGGGGGGTGAACAACGGCTGGTCGCTGTACGGCGGCGGGCTTTTTGCCGGGGACTATAACGCCCTGGCACTGGGGCTGGGGCGTGACCTGCTGGCCTTCGGAGCCCTCTCATTTGACGTGACGCAGTCCCGTGCGGTTCTGCCAGGCCAGGATACGCGCCAGGGCGGGTCATACCGTCTCAGCTATTCAAAGCGCTTTGACGAGTATGACAGCCAGATAACCTTCGCCGGGTATCGCTTCTCTGAGCGCGAGTTTATGAGCATGACCCAGTATCTGGACGCGCGTTACCGCAGCGCCACCAGCCTCGGCAACGGGAAGGAGCTCTATACCATCTCGGTGAACAAGCAGTTTCGCGATGTCAACATGAGCGCCTATCTAAACTATAGCCACCAGACCTACTGGGACCGGGAGGCGAGCGAGACCTGGAACGGATCGGTATCCACCTATTTTGATGTCGGAACCTTCCGCAACGTCAGTCTGAGCCTGTCGGCTTACCGCTCACAAGTGAACGGGGCTAATGATGACGGCATATATGTAAGCCTGTCCCTGCCCTGGGGGGATGGCGCCACAATGGACTACAGCGGCCAGTTTAGCGGCGGGGCCAGCAGTCATAGCCTGGGTTATTACGACCGGCTTGATGATAACAACAGCTACCGACTTTCCGCTGGAGCAACGTCTCACGGGCAAAGTACCGGCAGCGGTTATCTCACCCATGAGGGCGATATCGCCGAGATGACAGCCAACGCCAGCTTCAACGGCAGCGACTACCGTGCGGTAGGTATGTCCTTGCAGGGCGGCATGACCGCTACGTCGCATGGGATGGCGCTGCACCGTAGCAATACCCTGGGAGGAACCAGGATGATGGTGGATACCGACGGCGTAAGTGATGTTCCGGTTCAGGGCTATGGCGCGGTGGCGCACACCAATGTGTTTGGTAAGGCGGTTATCACCGACATCAGCAGCTACTATCGCAGCAGCGTCAATGTCGATCTGGATGCGCTGCCAGAAAACGTGGACGCCACGCGTTCGGTAATTCAGGACACGCTGACGGAGGGGGCTATTGGCTACCGCAAGTTTGGCATCCTGTCGGGGCAGAAAGCCATGGCCATCATTAAGCTTGCCGACGGCAGCACGCCGCCCTTTGGCGCCACTGTGACCAACGCCGACCAGATTCAGACCGGGGTAGTGGGCGATAGCGGGAGCACTTGGCTGACTGGCCTGAAACCAGGCGGCGATATGGCAGTGAACTGGGGCGGTAAGGCACAGTGCCGAATACAGCTGCCAGCCTCGCTATCAACAGATCTTAGTCATACGCTGCTGTTGCCTTGTAACGGCATGCCAGCTGAGTACTCGACAGAGAGTGACCCAAAAAAATAGATATCACTTGGGCTGACCTGACGGGAACGCTTAAACGGAATAAAGGCGCATTAGACGCCCGCTCGAACAATCTCGCCTCTCCTGTGAGCGCAGGCGAGGAAGGGCGTTAGCTCTGTATCACCACGACAAACGGGATTGTGCAAAGGAGGCGCTGTAGAGCAAGGATGCACACCCATTACGCGCAGCCAGCATAAGAGCAGGCGCGACAGACAGGGTAAACGGGAATAACCATATCAGCTTGCCGCAGCCTGAAGGGCAAGCATCAGTAACCAGCGAGAGCCAGATATATGAAACTAAAAACCCTCTCCTGCACGGTAGTACTGTCCATGACGGCACTCATGGCAGCATTGCCGGCGCAGGCCGCCATTACGTTGGATCGGACCCGCGTTATCTTTGATGGCAGCCATACGTCCGAATCCGTCAGTATTTCAAACCAGAACAAGACGCTGCCCTATCTGGCGCAGGCGTGGGTAGAAGATACCCAGGGTAATAAAATCGAAAATCCGCTCACGGCGCTGCCGCCGCTGCAGCGCGTGGAGCCTGGCGCGAAAAGCCAGATCAAGCTTCAGCTAACCGGCGGCACCGTGCCGCTGGCGCAGGATAAAGAGTCACTTTATTACTTTAACCTGCGGGAAATCCCGCCCAAGAGCGACAAGCCGAACACCCTGCAGATCGCGCTTCAGACCAGGGTGAAGCTGTTCTATCGGCCGGCTGCGCTGGCGTTGAAAAGTGGGGAGATTCCCCAGGAGGCCCTGACGCTGACCCGTAACGGCGACCGCTATACGGTAAACAACCCGACCGGCTACTACGTCACTATCGTACATGCGGCGGCCAGCGAGAAGGGGGCAGATGTGGCGGGCTTTAATGCTGATATGGTGGCGCCGAAGGCGAGTCTGACCTTGGGCGGAAGTGCGGCTGCGCTGGGTAGCCATCCGGTGTTGACCTATATCAATGACTATGGCGGCCGTCCGAAGCTGATCTTCAGCTGCAGCGGATCGACCTGCAAAGTAACAGAGACGAAAGTCGGCTGACCTTTATTACCCCGCGCCTGCATCCAGGAGTCAGATATGAGCAGACAGCATGACTTTTCCCACCGACGGCGGAATGCTGCCGCGGCGATCCTGCTGGCAATGCTGGTTAGTAGCGCACTGTCGCAAAATGCCTACGCCGTTGATGACTGGAACGTGGACGGCGAGCATGGCGAACTGCACGTACACGGCCTCTTGCTGGAAGGAGCCTGCCAACTGGATATGACCTCTGCCTGGCAGCAGGTCAATCTTGGCAAGGTTGCCAGATACAGCCTGGCGAAGCCCGGAGATCGGGGCGAGCCGGTGGCGTTTCAAATAGCATTGCGTCGCTGCAGTCGCAGCGGCGGCAACCAGCTTGACCGTTACACCGGGACCAGCACCCAGGATGCTGTTCAGCCGGTAGTGACCCTCTCTTTTACCGGGGTCAGCGTTCCAGGCAATGCATCCCTGCTCGAAGCCACTGGCGTAAGTGGCCTGGGGCTGGCGCTAACTGATCCAAAGGGACGGAAGGTTACTCTGGGCGAGCGGGCTGAGCCGCTGTTTCTCCAGCCCGGCGACAACATTTTAACCTACCTCGTTACCCCGGTACGCACGGCTGAGCCGTTGACAACTGGTGCCTTCCGGGCGGTGGCCGGATTCAAGGTGAGCTATGACTAAGTACATAAAGGCAGTGCGAAACCCTGTGTTGACGTCCACAACGGCACTTTTGTTAGCCCTGTTCACCGCAGGGCTGGCCAGTGCGCTCGATAACAATTTGCAGATAAGCGGCACTCTGGTGACTGAACCCTGCAGTCTGGACGTTAACAACAATACGCTGACGGTGGACTTCGGCACGATTATTGAAAAGGGGCTGTATAAAGATGTCCGCACGCCGGGCTTCCCGCTGACCATTACCCTGACGGAATGCGATATCAGCCTCGGGAAGCTGGTGAACCTGACTTTTACTGGCGCAGAGAGCGCGGCGCTGCCGGGCTATCTGGCTACCACTGGGGCAGGCAGTACTGGCGTTGCCATCGGCATTGAGACCCCCGATGGTGTGAATCTTCCGCTAAACAAGGCGACGCCTGGGTATGCGCTGCAGGATGGCACCACGCAAATCGCTCTGCAGGCCTATGTTGAAGCGGAGCCGGAGGCGATTAAAAACCAGTCTTTGGTGCCGGGCGAATTTTCGGCGACAGCAACCATTGATGCGGAATACCCGTAACCGGAGGCGTGGGAGAAAGATGAGAAATGAGATACGACAACGCGGTTGCTGGTGGCTACTGGTCATGCTGGAGATACTATGCGGCTCGTCGGCGTTCGCCGCTGGCGATCAGTTCAAGATGAATATCAATATTAGCGGTACGGTTGTAGCGACGGGGAGTTGTACTTTTACTCACAAGGATAGCAGCGGGTGGGACTTGATTGATTTTGGCAATGTTCGGTACAGCACAGTAAATGGATTTGTGCTGGAAGGAACATACCGTCAGAACATGGATGGCGCTATGACCTGTACTGGCGATACTGAAGGCACCGCAGAGATGACCTTAACTCCTCTGCTGAACGGCGACACTGTGGAATTTAATGGCCACAAACTGATTGCAGTAGCCATGAGTGGCAGTAGCGGCAGCTCAATCTCAAAGAATTTAGGCATAGCCTTACTGGTTAACGGTAACGTGCAGGATGTTGCAACGCCCTTCCAGATAGACATAGCTAGCCCACCTGGCCTGGAGGTGGAGTTAGTTCAAACGGGGGCTGCCGATACCGTGGCCAGTGGCACAAAATTTGTCGCTTCCGCAGCATTAACCATGACGTTTCAGTGAGGTCGCATGAATTTTCAGCAATACCGCAAGCGTTTGCAAAAAATGATAGTACGCCTGCTGGCTGGCGTGGTGGTTAGCGTCATGTTCTGTCCCTCATCAATGGCGCAGCAGAAAGGTGATACAAAGAACTTCATGTTTAGTGGCGTGATGGTTGAGGTGACAGCCTGCACCATAAATGGCGATCGGCCCCTGTTGGTGACCTTCGGCAATGTTGGCATCAGCAAAATCGACAGCGGAAAATACGTACAGGATCTGAATTACAGCCTGGAATGTGGTGGAGCGACCAGCGGCAACAGGGTTTTCCTTTTTATCCGGGCGACACCAACGACATGGGATGAGAAGGCTATTGCCACCAGTGTGGATGGTCTTGGTGCAGAGATCCTGATGAACGGTAGTCCGCTTGACCTTAACAGAAATGTTGAGATTTCCGATCCGGCTAATCCGCCTGCGCTAAAAGTACAGCTGGTTAAAGATCCTGCTACCTCTCTGACAGAGCAGCCATTTACGGCTACAGGAACATTGGTTGCAGAGTATATGTAAATTGATCGGCTAATGGGATACCTCGTATCACGTCCATCATGATATGCCGTGGTTAAGTATTCACGTCATCTCGCAGGAAAGAAGTACTTTACTGCCTGCAAATAATTTATTTCATACTTATTTACGGCAGTCAGGATAATAAAGAGAATCTTTCATGAAGTATGAGAAAAAGCCTTGTTAATATAAACACTTGAATGGCAGAATGATAAGGGTTTAAGTAACGCCAGAAAAATCACATATAGTGGACAGTTATAAAGGATAGAAAATGAAGATATATGCGTCACGAGTAATCCGGTTAACGATACCTCTGGCCATGATTTTTCCAGTTATGTGCGGCCTGTTCGTATTTCCGAAAACAGTTAACGCGATGGGCGATAACCTCTACGGAGCATTTGACAATACAAACTCACCTTGTGTTGCTCCAGCAGGAATGTCCCTAGAGGACGCTAATCTGGGGGGGGGGAATTACTGTCACTGGCTCTCAAATGATCCCACCGCGCGATCTACAACCCTTTGGGGGGGCGGCCAAAAATGGATTCCCGATACGGGGAATGGGCGTGGAGGTGCTGTGGGGAATTTTTACGTGCCCTATACTGGGACGTATAGCATGCGTATGTATTTTTGCCCTTCTAATAAACGTGATAAATGCACAATTTCCAGAGCCACACAGACTATGGATACTGTTGGTAAGGTAACTATTCCTTCAACCGAAAAGATAAATGCTCAACAAAGAAAATTTGGGGGGTATTCAGGAGTAACAGCAGTCGATTCGAACGCATGTTATGCCTTAGTAGACTCTTCTGGAGCTGTCTGGACCGGCGGCGGATACTTTATGTGCCAGGATGCAAACCCTCTTCCGTCTACACCGGCAACGTGCTATTTGAATCATAATTCAAATCTTGATGTGGACATGGGTAACCTGGAACGGTCCGACATTTCTACAACGCCGATGTATGGGGCGACAGGGAATCTGAAAAAGACCGTCTCGGTACTTTGTACGCGTGACGCTGGTACGACCGTGTCCACCGCCTTTCAATTCACGGCACTTTCAGTGAGTGGTCAAGAGGTGGTATCAACATCCTCTGCCCATCTCGGCGTCGCTATTTTTTATAAAGGGCAACTGGTTGGTCCGTCATCAACACCGGTAAAAGAAACTTTTGAAGTTGGTTATACTGACCGCGAACTGGAATTTCAGGCAGTGCGCGATCCTAATGTTGATCTGAAAGAAATTCCAACCGGCAATTTTACCGCCAGTGCAATTATGGTAATGACCGAACAGTAATCAATATATGAATATGGTCTTTTGATTATTTCGATTAAAGCAATGAAACAGCTTTGCTTTTATTTGGAGTGATTTATTTAACGCTATTTTAATTTCTATTTATCCATTTATGCACAGGTTGCCTTCGGGCATGCCTGGGGGAGGCCTTTTGTCTATTTCTCGACGCCGAAGTATGGGTATTAACCGAACCTTTTCTTTAGGGATCTCTGATACCGTCGGAATCAGAGATGATTATCATCGACTGCGCCTGCTGGAAAATGCCGTTATTAATTACGGTGGCGGGCGGGAGGCGCTGGAGTCACGCGTGCGCGAACAGGCCCGCCGCTTGCAATGGAAAGAGCCTGAAACCGCTGCCCTGCTGCGTGAGGTTGCCGCCTATCTGCACGATGTGGCGGCTGCCGGTGAATTATTGCCACAGGAGCGCCCATGGTGAGGTATCCGCTATGGTTGAGCCGCCACTGGCCCGTTCTGCTACTGCTGGTGCTGACGTTCCTCTCATTCCCGGGTAGCTATGGTCCGGGAATGCTCTCCGGCCATAACCTGCTGGTCTGGAGCTGCGTGTTGCTGTGGGCCGGATTAATGTGGAGCCGCCGGGATAAGCCAGCGCCTTGTCGCGGGCTAACGACCGGCGTACTGATAGCCACGTTGCTGATGACGCTGCCCCTGCTATGGACGCCGCATCCGGCCTGGCGCCTGAATGCGCTGCCTCGTCTGATAGGGATGTGGGCGGGTGCCGGTCTGTTCCTGCTCTTGTTGCGAACCCGCTTTGGTTTTCGCGGGCGAACGGTGCTGGTGGCGGCGCTGGCGGTGGCGGGCGCGCTGCAGGCGCTGATGGCGCTGGCCCAATTGCTGTTTCCGTTAAGCCCCATTGTCCGGGGCCTAATGCACTATGACGTGTTGGCCGCCCAAGGGCGGGCGCTCGGAAGCATTGGCCAGGTTAACCTGCTGGGATCGTTCCTGGCGGTTAGCGCTGGCGCTACCTTGTGGTGCCTGCTTACTGTGCCGGTCCGCCGCCGTGGGTTACGTCTGGGTGGTTGCGCGGTACTAATCGTGATTCTTACGGCGCTGGTGGTTGCCCGCTCGCGCACCGGCTGGCTGGGCGGCATACTGTCCTGTGGTGGCGTGCTGTGGTTGGCTTACGGGCACCGCTGCTGGCGAGCGCTGGTAGGCTGTCTGCTACTGAGCGGAGTGTTATCTGCTGCGGTGTTTAACCTGCAGCCGCAGGTGAGGGTGAATGCCTCTGCACCTTCGGTTTCTGCACCAGATACGCAGACTTTTAGCCTCGACCGGATGCGTAAAGAGTCCAAAGAGCGTCGCCTACAAATGTTACGGGTAACCTCGGCGTTGATTATGCATCATCCTTTTTCCGGGAACGGACTGGGAAGCTTTGAGCGTCGCTGGTCTGAAGGGCTGAGCGCCCTTCATGAGGTGAGCGCTACGCCGGAGCGGGTCATTTACCCGCACAATGAACTGCTGTACGTATGGTGCGAGGGCGGTGTTGTCGCGCTGGCAGGGCTGCTGTTGGCCGGGGGACTTTGGCTGTTACCTGCCCTGCGGGCGTGGCGGATGCGAGACAGCAAGCACGCAATCGCGCGGCGGCAGTACGCCACACTCTGGCCGCTCTCTCTACCCCTGGTTCTGCACAGCATGACCGAGTTCCCCTTTTATCTGTCGGCCCTGCATTTTGTGCTTTTCCTGCTGATCTGGCGTCTGTCACTGCCAGATGGTCGTACGCGCAGCGCTGAGCTGGCGCCGGGCGCCTGGCTGGCCGTACCAGCCTGTCTGATGGGGCTGGTGCTGTTAGCGTCCAGCGGCGTGAACCTCTATCGGTTACGCGCTCTTGAGCAAGACGGGTTTTCATCCCCACTGACGCTGGTATTGCCCGAAGTATCGGCAGTGCTGCAGGCCGATCGCCTGCAGTTTGACCGCTGTGTCAGCCTGCTGATTGCGTACAACCAGCCCCGTGATGTCAGGCTGCTGCAGGCCTTTGTCCAAGAGGCTAACGGGTACCTCTCCGCCCATGACGACCCAAATCTGATGGACTCCCTTATCCGTATAGAAAATGCCCTTGGCCGCCCGGATCTTGCCGCACAGACGTTTCGCCGGGCCAAAGTGAGTTTCCCTGCGGATCCCCGCTTTAACCCTGAAGGAGCTCGATCATGAGGCTCTGTTTTATCGTCAATGACGACCGTTATTTTGTCCTCCATTGGCTGGCGCGCGCCCGTGCCGCGCGCACTGCCGGTATGGAGGTGCATGTGCTGGTCCGTCCGTCTTCTCCGGTAGTAACCGCGACGCTGGAAGCTGCCGGACTCAGAGTGCATCCCCTTGCTCTGAGCGCCAGCTCCCGTAGCCCGCTTAATCTTCTGCGCAGTGGCTGGCAGGTAGGGTGTCTGGTGAAACGGCTTCAGCCGGACGTGGTACACGCCATCACTCTTAAGCCCTGCCTGCTGGCTGTCGCCCTGACTGGGCGTTATCGGGTGATGCTCAGTTTTCCGGGGTTGGGGCGACTATTTACCGGCCGTGGACTGACGATGCGCCTGTTCCGCAAGCTAGTTTGCCAGGCCTGGCGCTATGCTGCCCGCCACGCCTCCTGCCTGATGGCTTTTGAACACGAGGGCGATCGCCAGCGGCTTATTCGCCTGGCCCGACTTCCGCTTCGCAGTACCCGGGTGACGGGCGTGTCAGGGGTGGATCCTGCCGTATACCGTGCATCGCCGTTACCTGTCTCCCGACCGCCAGTAGTGCTTTTTGCCGCCCGGCTAATTCGGGCCAAGGGTCTGGACACCCTGGTAGAGGTGTGCCGGACGCTACGGGCGCAAGGTATAGCCCTGACGCTGCAGGTGGCCGGGCTGGCAGTACCCGGCGATCCAGATGCCATTCCGGCGCGCACCCTGGGTCAGCTTGCGGCGCAGGGCGACATAGAGTGGCTGGGAGAGGTGGGAGAACAACAGATGCCAGGGGTGCTCGCCGCTGCCACGGTAGTCGCTCTGCCCTCCCGTTACGCAGAGGGGGTACCACGCATTCTGCTGGAGGCAGCCAGCTGCGCCCGTCCGGTTGTCGCTTTTGATCGCGGCGGCGTACGAGAGCTGTTGCAGGATGAGAAATGTGGCATCTGCGTGCCTGATGGCGATGTAACCGCCTTTGCCAGAGCGCTGGCCCGCGTGCTGACCAATCCGGAGTATGCGGCGCGGGCGGGCGAAGAAGGGCGGCGGCGCGTTCTGCACTCCTACACCTCAGACGCCGCAGCCCGGCAAAACCTGCTGTGCTATACCGCTCTTACCGGGACAGATTTGGCTTCGAACAGAGGGCAAGTTGGGGAGGTACCGTTGTGATTTGCTTTGCGTCAGTCAGGCGCTGGTATGAACTGGTGCTGGTCCTGCTGCATAAAGAAATGCAGGTCCGCTATCGGGGAAGCCTGCTGGGTTACGCCTGGTCCGTTGCCCATCCGCTGACTTTTGGCCTTATCTACTGGCTGGTTTTCGGTCGGATCATGCGCGTGCCGGTAGCGGAATATCCGCTCTTTCTGCTGAGTGCTCTTTTCCCGTGGCAGTGGATGGCCGGTTCGCTGGGCATTGCGCCCGCGGCATTTCTTGCTAACAGCGCCATTATTCGTAAAACCGCCTTTCCGCGCGGCGTGCTGCCGTTCAGCCAGGTATTGATGGAAGGCATCCATTTTTTGTGCTCGCTGCCGGTGCTGGTGGGCTTTTTGCTGTGGTATGGCCACCGGCCAGCCGCATGCTGGCTGTGGGCAGTTCCCGTGCTCTTTCTGCTGCAATTACTGTTACTGACCGGCCTCGCCTGGCTGCTGGCCAGCCTGACGCCCTTCCTGCGCGATCTTGAGCGCTTCGTACAGCTGGGCATCATGATGTTGATGTACGCCACGCCTGTGGTCTGGTCTCCGGATATGCTCCCCGCCCGCTGGCAATGGCTGCTAAGCCTGAACCCAGCCGCCCAGCTGGTTATCGCCTGGCGCGAGCTGTTACTCCATAACCAGGTCAGTGTTTCGCTTTTTCCACTGATGTTCCTGATGGCGCTCCTGAGCCTGCTGGCCGGCTGGCTGGTATTGCGACGCCTGGCCCCCCGGCTGGCGGAGGTGCTGTGATGACAATACAACCCGTTATTACCTTTGAACATGTAAGTAAACGCTATCCGCTCTATCACCATCTGGGCAGCGGCCTGAAGTCGCTGCTGTTGCATCCTCGGCAGGCCCGTGCGCTATGGCGGCACCGCGCCCACACCGCGCTGGATGATGTCAGTTTCACCGTTCTTGCGGGCGAGTCCGTGGCGCTGATGGGGCGCAACGGTGCCGGTAAAAGTACCTCGCTCTCTCTGGTCGCAGGGGTGTTGCAACCTACTCTCGGCAGGGTGACGGTCCGGGGGCGGGTGGCCTCCCTGCTGGAGCTGGGCGCTGGTTTTCACCCGGAGCTTACGGGGCGGGAGAATATCCGCCTGAACGCCACTCTGCTGGGCATGACGCGGGCAGAAATCCGCCGGGCCATGCCGCGCATCATTGAGTTTGCCGGTCTGGGCGGCTTCATTGATGAACCGGTGCGGATCTACTCCAGCGGCATGCAAGCCCGGCTGGGCTTTGCCGTTATCACCGAGGTGTCCCCGGATATTTTGCTGATTGACGAGGTGCTCGCCGTGGGCGATATCGCTTTCCGTCAGCGCTGTCTGGATGTGCTAAAGGCCTTCCGTCGCCGCGGCGTCACGCTGCTGTTTGTTAGCCATAACCCGACCGATATCCGCCAGTTTTGTGACCGGGTGTTGTGGTTTGAAAACTGTCGACTGGTAGCGGACGGTACGCCGGACGAACTGCTTCCTCGCTACCAGGCCGCTATGGCGCCAACCGAAAAATAAGGTTTTCAACGTGAAAAAGAGTACCACCATGAGATCATCGCCCGTTTTTATCGCTGGCGCAGGGCTGGCTGGCAGCACCGTAGCGCGTCTGCTGGCGGAGGAGGGGATTTCCGTCATCCTGTTTGAAGCGCGAAGCCATGTGGCGGGTAACTGTTACGACACCCGCTGCGCGCAAACAGGGGTCCGCGTGCACCATTATGGCCCGCATATCTTCCATACGGCGAATGAGAGCGTCTGGCGCTTCGTGAACCGCTTTGCGCGCTTTATGCCCTACCACCACCGGGTGTTTACTACCGCCCGTGGCCAGGTCTGGTCCATGCCGGTCAATCTGTTGACTCTGAGCCAGTTCCGGGGCCGGGCAATGTCCCCGCGCGAAGCGAGGCAGTGGCTGGCTTCACTGACGCTCGGCAGCGGCCAGGCCGCTCGCAATCTTGAGGAGCGGGGACTGCAGCTGATGGGACGGACGTTGTACGACACCTTCTTTCGGGGCTACACCGAAAAACAGTGGGGTTGCCCGGCCGCCGAGCTGCCCGCCGCTATCCTGAATCGGTTACCGTTCCGCTTTGACTTCAACGACGGCTACTTTAGCCACCCTTACCAGGGTATGCCCGTGCACGGTTATACCAGCCTGGTTAAGGCCATGCTCGATCATCCGGGCATCAGGGTCAGGACGGGCAGGCCGTTAACCCCGGCTATGGCCCGCGCCCTGCAGCGCCATGGGCATCTGTTCTGGACCGGCCCGCTGGATGCCTATTTCAACCATGATGCTGGCAGGCTGCGCTACCGTACCTTAGATTTCGTCCGGGAGGTGGTGCCCGCAGACTGGCAGGGCTGCGCGGTGATGAATTATGCTGATCCCGATATTCCATGGACGCGCATTACCGACCATGCCCGGCTAAGTCCGTGGGAGCATTACGATGAGACTGTTATTTATCGTGAGTACTCCCGCGAGGCTGGCCCGGAGGATATTCCTTACTATCCGGTACGTCTGGCCGGTCATAATCGCGTGCTTTCACAGTATGAGGCGCGCGCCCGGCAGGAGAAAAATGTTACTTTTCTGGGGAGGCTTGGCACCAGCCGCTACCTCGACATGGACGCCACCATTGCGCAAGCCATGCAGACAGCACAGGCTTTTTTACGGCTACGGGCAGCGCCAGAGGCGACGCTATGAAAGTGGCCATGCTGATGGTGACCTATAACCGCCTGCCGCAGCTGCGCCGGGCATTGATGCAGACCCTGGCGCAGGGATTTTATACGGTGATGGTGGTAGATAACGCCTCAACCGACTGTACCCTGACGTGGCTTTCGCAGCAGGATGACCCGCGTCTGCAAGTGCTCTCCTTACCTGAAAATACCGGCGGGGCAGGGGGATTCAGCGCCGGTCTCGCCGCCCTGGCACAGCAACCGGGCTGGACTCACGTCTGTCTTGCCGATGATGACGCCTGGCCTGCTGCGAACTGGCTGGAGGCGCTGGCTCGCGAGCCCGATGCGGACGCATACTGCAGCGATGTGCGCCGTCCGGACGGGCAGCCCTGCGTAATGAACCTGCCTTTCACCCGGCTACCCGCTACCCTGTGGCAGACGCTGCACTATGCCTTGAAACCGGCTAGCTTCCGGCCTGATGGACGACGTACCCGGGTTGAGAGCCTCTCCTTTGTCGGGGCCTGCGTGAGCCGTACCTGGCTGGATCGCCTGCGGGCGGTCCTGGATGAACGCTTATTTATCTATTATGACGATCTTAGCGCGGGGGCGGCGTTGGCCCGCCAGGGCGCCAGAATGGTCTGGTCGCCAGCCCTGGGCTATATTCACGATATCTCTCCCGGCGGACGAATTACCGCCAGCAAACGCTATTACCTCACCCGTAATCTGTTATGGCTGCGCCATTCTCGCGCCGGTTCGCCATGGTCGCGGTCTGTCACCCAGTTGCGCCTGGCGCTGCAACTGGCAGGCGCCCTGCGGGATCGGCCCTTACTGCCTGCCCTGGCCGCCTGGGTGAAAGGCGTGCGGGATGGCCGGCGTCCGGCACCATTTCATCAAAAAGGATAAATATTATGGAGCCTTCTTATGCTTATTCTGGAACCGAGCCTGCGGCCTCTTTTCAGGGCGTTAACAGCAGCCCGGCGCACAGCTGCTCATCCGTAATCAGCTGCCTTGACATTGCATTGTACTGCCACGACGAGATGCTTGCTTCCGGTCTTCAGCATCTCCTGAACGTGAAAATGCCGTCATTACGCGTGCAGACGACTAGCTCCCGTAGCGCACTCCTCAATATTGTCAAGAGTGCGCCCGGGATCAGGGTAGTCTCGGTGCTGTCGGGCGAGATCACCAATACCCTGACCCAGCTGCGCACGCTGCTCTACCTGCAACACGCCTGCGAGCGATTAATGCTGATGGTGCTTTACTGCGACGCAGCCAGTGGCTTGCGGGCTCTGCTGCCCGCCCACTGGGTCAGCCTGCAGGAGCCCGTCGGGCAGCTGCAAGTGAAAATAGCGAACTGGCTGAAGGAGTCTGCGCCCACCTGTGTTCTTGCACCGCTGTCACAGCTTACCGATCGTCAGCGCGACGTATTGCTGCGGCTGGCCAGAGGGCAGAGCCTGCGTGAGGTAGCGCAGGCTCTGGGTATCAGCGATAAGACCGTCTGCAGCCACAGGTTTGATGTTCAGGCCCGGCTGGGCATTTCCCGTCAAACAGGCTGGATACTGCTCTGCGCCGCGCTCGTCGACCCGACGCTGACCTTATTTATGAACGCCTGACTCTGGCGGCGGGCCGGGAACTATATCCGTATATCCGCCCATTCACATCATCTTTTGAACAGAACATGAATATAAAAATTCTGGTATGCCATCACAAAGCATACCCTTTCGTAAAAAATGAGTGCTTTCTGCCGGTGCATGTTGGCAAGAGCATCAGTACCACCAGCCTTGAGTACGCGATTCCGGATAATACTGGGGACAATATTTCTCGGAAAAATGCATCCTGGTGTGAGTTAACCGCGCTTTATTGGGCATGGAAAAATCTCGATGCGGATTACTATGGCCTGATGCACTACCGGCGCCTGCTCAATTTCAACGCTGAAGGCAACGGCTGTTATCACTTTAATGAGATAACGCAAAAGCAAATTAATGATTTTGGCTGGACCCCGGAGGTGGTGAAAGAGACCTGCGCACGGTATGACATTATTACGTCGCCCGTCTGGAATATTCATCCGGCGGGTCTGCCGAAAAAGGTCATGAATGCCAGGGATTTTTATGGCCGGGAGCATGATGCCCGCGCGCTTGATACCGTGACTGCGATCGTGAAAGAGCGCTACCCCGACTATTACCTCCCGTTGCTACAAAGTCTCAGCGAAAGCGCCTGTACATGGGGAAATATCGCGGTGATGAAATCCCTTTTCTTCTATGAATACTGTGAGTTTCTGTTTGGTGTGTTGGAGGAAGCTGAAAAGCGTATTGATATCAGTGACTATGATGCATATCAGCGCCGGGTGTTCGGCTTTCTGGCCGAACGGCTGCTGAATTGTTACTTGGTCTATGCGCAGGGGGTATACCCGGGACTGAAGGTAGGCTCGCTGGCGCTGGCCTATGGCGTAACGGAGAAGCCGGTACTGCACAACCTGCATCCGGACGCCACGCCTGCAACTTACAAAACCGACAGGGTTAAGCTATGCATGTCCTTTGACGACAACTATGCTCCCCATGCCGACGCCGCTATTACCTCTCTGGTCAGCAACAGTGCTACCGGACAAGAAATCGACATATATGTCATCTGCGACGCGCGCTTATCCGCAGCGAACAGGGAAAAAATAGGCTCAGTTCAGGCTACTGCGCCATGGGTTAGTGTCCATTTTCTGGAGGTCGATGCCAGTATATTGCAGGGGTTGCCCCTGAACAGAAAATACATTTCACGGAATACCTATTACCGGTTACTGATGCAGAGGTTGCTGCCTGCAGAGGTCGAAAAAATAATCTATCTTGACTCCGACGTGATTGTCTGCGGAAATATTGCCGAACTGTGGGATGCCGGAATGGAAGGCTACTGCATTGCAGGCGTTTATGATGAAGGGGGGATACTTCAGGCGCGGCGTCTTCATCCTTTTTCCAGTACTGATTATATAAATGCTGGGGTAGTAATTTTTAATTTCAGGGAGATAAATAGACGCTTCCCGGATATGTTTTTGTCCTGCTCTGAAAACTATTACTTGCACAAAGATCTTATTACGTTGCAGGATCAGGATATCCTGAATATTACCTTCAGTGATAGCATCTCCACTCTTGCGCTGCGATGGAACGTCAGTAGCCGAATGTTTACCTTTAACGATCTGGAGCATGTTTACACCCAAGCGATGGTTGGCGAAGCGGTAAATGCTCCCGGCATTGTCCATTTTACCGACAGCAAAAAACCCTGGGGTATGTTCTGTGACCACCCCTTGCGACATCTCTACTGGCATTACCGTGAGGCGGGACATTACGGGGCCTTGTCTCTGCGTGAAAGGCTTACCCGCAGATGTCAGGGATATCTACAATACCGTGTAACCGGCAGCGCTGTCGTTTGCAGAATATTCAACGCTGAAGTCCGTCTGCCGATAAAAAAGATCGCCATCCTGCTCCGGTTTATTCGATTATTCCGCTAAGGATTCTTATTACGCTATAACAACGTAGACGGAGCCTTAACTGCTCCGTTCTTTGGTTATAACTAAACCGTCATTCCTGTTGTCAATATTAACCACTGCACATACTGCCATGAAAATTAAAACCGTGTTATCCAAGCTTAAAAGAAAACTATTTGCCACCTATGAATACAACGAAAGCATAGCGGAAATTGAAGGGAAAATATTGACTCTCAACGAATTAGTTCAGCGTCAGATTATTATCTCCGAAAATCAAGCTCGCCTATCAGCCAGCCTGTCGAGAAGAACTGCACGCAGCAGCGGCCCTTTACGCTGTTTGTTTGTGGTAAATAACCTCAACGCCTGGCATGCCATTGATGCCCTGGTTCGCAAAATGTCAGTAGATGACGATATTGACGTTATTGTGGTGTCGGCAAATAAACGCTTTCCTGGCCAGGAGGGGTACAGCGGCGAGTCTGAGGTGCATGCTTTTCTGGACTCCCGGAATATCCATCATATCCGTCTCGGTATGAGCGACTCTTTCCAGGCCCTGGAAATCATCATGGCGCTCTTGCCGGACGTTATTTTTCGTCAGTCGCAGTGGGATGTGGACTACCCGCCGGGGCTCTCTTCAGAGAACCTGAATTTTACCCGGCTGGCCATAGTGCCTTACGGCATATGCAATATTGTTGAAAACGTCACCTACACAGGTGAAATAGCCAACTCCGCGGTGGATAGCCTGTTTCACCGGCGCTGCTGGCGGGTTTACTGCTCTACGGCCAGTATGCTTGCGATAGCGCAAAGGGAAAGCGTGCTGCAAGGGCGGCCATTTCGGGTGGTCGGGCATCCAAAAGTTGACTATCTGCTGAGCGTCAGGCCGCACTGGCCTTTTGGCGTTAGCCATCAGCATAAAGTGCTGTGGTCGCCCCATCACAGCATTACCCAGGGCTGGACTGACTTTGGCCTTTTCCCGGCCATCTGGCAGTCGATGCTGACGATTGCCCGAGCGCTAACCGAGGTGGATTTTGTTTTCTGTCCGCACCCGGCTTTGATGACGCAGTTAACCGGCGATCGCTCTCCCGTACCTGCCGCCGATGTCGAAGATTTCATCCGCCAGTGGTCAGCGCTACCCAACTGCCATCAGTATTACGGGGCTGAGTATGCCGCCGTGGCTGCCGCTTCCGATCTGATCGTAACGGACGGCATTAGCATGCTGCTTGAGGGCCAGTTGTTAAAGAAAGAGATTGTTTTCACAGAAAGAGAAGGACATGCCCCCTTTAATCGGCTGGGTAATATATTGCGGGAAGGGTTTCATACGATAAGCGGCACGGAAGATCTGCAAAACACCATAATGAACCTGCTCAGTGGAAAAAAAACTGGCCTCATGGAACAGCAAAACAGAAATATTGAGCTACTTTTCCCGATAAGAAACGCCGTGGATAACATTATTGCCGATTTGAAGAAAATGGAGGCGTGAAGGCGATGCACATTGCTGCAACAGGTTGGAAATCCTCTCCTTTTTATTCATCGCATTTACCAGCCCCTCTGATATGGAGAACGTTGCATGACTTATCGCCTCTCCCCGCATGAAAAGCGGTTGCTGACCCGTTACCAACGACTGCTGATGCGCTGGCGTACGGCTCCTGTACAGGTCTCAATGGGTGAAATTGCCGAGGTGCTTTACTGTACGTCGCGCTATGCCCGGTCATTGCTACGGGACATGCAGCAGGCTGGCTGGCTCTGCTGGACAGCCCGGCCGGGCCGTGGCGCAGGTGGAGTGCTTCAATGCCGCGTGGATGCGGCAGCCCTGCAAACGTTGCTTGACGGCAAGTATGCTATCCAGACCGAAAGTACCGAGGCGCCCGCTCCGGCCGTCAAGGAAGAGGCCAGAGATGGTGAATGCTTTAGCCTGCGTTTTTATCGCCCGCTGATGAAGGTGACACCTTCACTCTATACCGGTTGGCCGGAACGGCATCTGATACAGATGGTACACGTCGGGCTGATGCGCTTCTTGCCGGGCAGCGTCGATCCTGTGCCTGGGCTGGCACACACCGCTGAAGTCAGTCCTGACGGGCTGACATGGACATTTTATCTGCGCCGTGGATTATTCTGGCATAACGGTGAGCCACTCATGCCGGAGCAGCTTTTGCCAGCCCTGCAGCGACATGCCGGTGGCCCGGGGCTACCGCATGTGGTGCAAGTCAAGTTGTCAGACTATGTCCTGCAAATGATGTTGAAGACCCCCGACGCGTTACTGCCGCATCGGCTGGCGCATCCCGCTTACGCCCTTTCACATCCGGAGAACCAGACTGTGGGGCTGGGTCCATACCGGGTATGTAAACATGCAGCATCGGTTTTGGTATTACAACGTTCTGCATTCTGGTATGGGGAGCAGCCTCAGACGACCGAGGTAAGGTTCATGGTCCAGCAACGGCCCGCGCCTGACTGGTCGATAATTACGCTGGAAAACGCTCGCGCTTACGAAACATCACCGCATGTCACCACTCAGGCCGGAGAGGGAGGATTCACTTTCCTCACTTTTAATACGACCCGGACTTCAATGTCACAGGCACAGCAGGACGTGGTGCGGCGCATCGTTCAAAGCCTTTTGCCAGGGGTAATAGATAAAGTGCCCACCATAGCTGAACTTCCTGAATGGCTGCGTGTGAACGAGGCAGAGGTGGAATCTGCAAAATTACCGCCCGAACTGAATATCGTTTATTGTCTGATGCCCGAGACTACCGCACTGGTTGAGCAGCTAAAAAAGAGCCTGCAGTGGCGGGGATGCCATCTTAACATCACGACCCGGGCGGCAAGCCACTGGCTACTTCCTTCTGAGGAGTGGGCATCGTTCGATTTTTGTATTGGCTTTCAGCCGCTATTTAAGCGCCAGGCCGCGATGCTTGAAGAACATTTTCGGCACTGCCCGATGTTTCATCTGTATTGGGGCAAAAAGAGCTGTAGAAGAGGGCAGTCAATGCTTATAAGGGCTGTAAAGGGGACCAGGCAGCAGCACACTCGACGAATCTGGCGCTTATTTAACTTATTGCTGCAAACCAGGCTGATAACACCGCTATATATACAACGCTGGCAGTTGCATGTACCAGCAGGCACCCGAGGGGTGGAAACGTGCGAACTGGGGTGGCCTGATTTCACGTACTTATGGATGGCTTAATTCTATAGAGCACTTTCAGAACAATAATAAATATTGCTAGTATAGGTTTTCCATTTGTTTTAAAAAAAGGCCAGACATTTGTATGGCCTTTTCTTTATTAACTGACCTGCTCCCCGTTGTTTTTCATCATGAAACCTTACTATTGAAAGGATTATTTCACTTATGTATCCTCTTGCTCACGGCTTGTAGCTCAGTTGATTAGAACGTGCGACTCATAATTGCCCGGTAGCTGGTTCTAGTCCAACAAGTGTTACCAAACTGCATTAATTCATCGGGAGGGGGGGACAACCTTTGTAGTGTAAAATACGGGGCGAGGCTTCGGCGGCAAAGCATTGCCGACTTAGCTCAGTAGGTAGAGCAACTGACTTGTAATCAGTAGGTCAGCAGTTCGATTCCGGTAGTCGACACCAGAATTATATGCAGTGAATCCTCCTATACAGAGGGGCGGCAAGTTGTTTTTATCAGCCCTCACGTCGCGGGGTGGGGTACTGCGTTATCTCACCGATAGGCATTCGGCACTGCGTTCCTTCAGATAGGTAGTGTATACCAGTAATTAAGGATGTTTATGTGGTATCTCCTTGCAACTTCTCTTACTGCACTCTCTTTCAACCGATATCTGGCTTACTGCATTCTTAGCCTCACGTCATTTATTGGCTGGGGGGTGAATATGCTGGAATTTCCCGCACTCATTGTCATTGCGGCGATTGTAGTATGCGGCGTGTTAGTCGAATTCAAGCACAAACATCCACCGAAAACGAGATACTGGCTTGAGGGTTTATACTTGTTCATCGCTCTGTCTTTAGTATTGCACCTGCTACCAGGTTTCAATAATACTAAAGTACTGGACGCTATCACCATTGAACCACTCAGTATTCCATTCAGTATGCATTTTAATTTTGATAAAGCGTTAGTTCCTTTTGTCCTGCTGACGGGGATGTCTACGCTGTTTGTATCAAAACCGTTGTTTAAAGCGGGAGCGACCAGGTGGGGGTTATTAGTTCTTTCAGTTCCTGCTTTATTGACGATCGCGGTTGCGCTGGGTGTTTTAAAAGTAGAACCTCACGCCCCTCAATGGTTTGCGCAATTTGCACTTGCTAACGTTTTCTTTGTCTCACTTGCGGAAGAAGCGCTTTTCCGCGGATACCTGCAGCAACGCTTGTCTCAAATTTGTCACCCCCTCGCAGCGTTGCTTATAGCTTCCCTGGTGTTTGGTTTAATGCATGATGCTGGGGGGCATTGTTAATCATTTTTGCAACACTGGCAGGCGTAATATATGGTCTGGCATGGATGTGGAGCGGCAAACTTTGGGTTGCTACACTATTTCATTTTAGCTTTAATCGCGTGCATTTACTGATTTTCACCTATCCCGTACTTAATGCTAAAGCTATTGTCTAGAAAATCAGAATAGCAACATTTTGTTTTAGCTGCGTTAAACAGTTTTAGGATGTGACTATTGTGTTAGGGGGCTAAAAATGTGCTATAGATCACATTCCTCCTTTTTGTGGAATGTGGCTATGACAATAAAACTCGAAAAAGATTACATTGCAGGTGCAGTTCTATCTGAAATCGTGAGACAGCATCCAGAGATCCGGCTAAGCCCTGATTTTGTGAATGTTGTTCTGGCTGCAGCAGATGAAATCTGTAACATTTTTGCCAGAGAGACTATCTTGAAAAATAAAAATTAAAGAGACGAAGGCTGCGAAGATGCAGCCTTTTTTACTGAAGGTATCAAGATTTAATTTTTCAAGTTTGCCGGAAAATTAGAAGGGAGTTGGTCAGGAGGGCAATCAATTACTGATTCATTGTTAATCCCGCTATCGTTAACAAACGTGATCGTCGCAAATTCATCAATGACTTCTGTTGGGTAGGCTGGACCTGCGCTCCGGTATTCTTCCATTTTGTCGAGATGGTCGTTCTGGAAGTACACTGTTTTTTCAGGATTGTTCATTACCCAGCGCGGGAAGAAGATTGTTCCGTGGAAAAGCTTGTCTCCAAGATTCGCAATCAGACTGACGTCTGTACCGGTTGGTTCTGTCCACGAAACTTTATAAATATCCTTACCGACGCGAACGATGTAGACATGTTGGTCTTTAACCCAACGGCCGCCAACCATACCGCTATGGATTCGGTAATCTACGGTGTTTTCATTTTTGATGTAGAGCTCATAGTTCCAGCCGTTATCGTATGTATAAACGAGATGCTTTCCTGTGAAACCAGACAGATCTTCTTTGTTAAAGTCGGTCATATCACAACTCCTGAACACTTAGATAATTAATCCCGGAATGGGAAGTAATAGTATAGAAGTGTTATTCAAGTCATATTGTTTAAGTGTGTAAGAGCGTGTGAATCGTAATCTAAATAAATTTTGTGAAGCATGCCATACGAGAAAGGCACTTTCATTGTGAGGTGGTATAAAAACTTAAATAATTGTTTTTATTGTAGCTATTATGCTTACTCTAAATTTCCTCCTAAAATATAGATTATTTGGGTAAAGTTGATTGGCATCAATTAGTTCATTTTGAGAGGGTTATGATAGACCCCTTAACTGGAACTACGGGTATTACAACTGGAACTGCTGGTATGACCATTACTACCTTTTCACGGAAGCTACGCCCGCGGTAATGTTGTGCTCGCCAGGCGGTACGGCGCTTTATATTCTGTCTGTTGACGAGCATGAACTCTGAAAACAAATTATATTTACAATAATTTCGTTTATTGGCGGTATGTACTGTTCAGGAACGGCAGCGGACATCATCGCCGCCCTGATTAACACGGCGCTTCATAAACTCACGCCGCCGGTGACCATCACGGTTTTCGTCCGCGGGTGTGGATCTGGTTGAGCAGTTGCGTGCTCAGCGAACCTCGGCATACCTTACATGCTGGTCACTGGTACCTGACGGAGAATGGGTTACTGCCATGACGCAGCTCAGCAAGGTGATGGACACCTTCGGGCTGAACGGTCAGCAGACGCACCAGACCGTTTCCCTAACGCTGCAGTATTACGGTGCCACGCGTGTCGGCGTCGCGAAAGATCTGTTCGCGCTGAAAACCACCTCAAAAAGCGAAAAAATCAGTTCAGCCTATGACGGGATGAAGAATTCTCTGGGGGATTATCTGTGAGCATGGATTGCACGCTGGCTAAGATGTGGCGGCGAATGAACAACATGATCCGTCGCGATACCGTCTACAGCGTGCAGCTGAAGCCGCTACGCGTGCCCGTTCTGTTCGGTACGGACCCGGTAAAAAACTTGGATAACGTTTCAGCCGGGCTTCCATGGTACACCCGCGCCGATGCCGGCGTGCAGGAGTGGAGTGTGTCGGCGGTGGGCTGCGCTGAGCGAAGGGGGGATTTACGAAACGGCGTGGCGCTAATCGGTATGATTACCGATGACCAGACCCCGGTGGGGGAAAGCAGCGACGTCTACGTTACGCACTACGGGAATCGAGCAAGCGTAATCTGCAACACGGCGGCCAATACGATGGCCGTCAGCCTGTCCGACAGCTGCCCCCTGACGGTGGCCTTTCCGGGTGGAGCAACCCTGAAAGACGATCTGAAGGTGGAGGGCAATATAAACGCTACGGGCGACGTGGCGGACAAAACCGGCACGCTGCAGTCGGTCCGGGACACCTTCAACGAACACGATCACCCGGAGAACGGTGACGGAGGGGGGACGACGAATCTGCCGAATCAGAAAATATAATAACGGCTGAATGTATTTTTCTGAAATTGCTCGGTGGAATGCCGTATCTAACGGTAAATCGCTTCGTCAATTCGTTTAAATGCTGATACCCAAAATTCATAGCTATCTCTGTGATTTTTTTGCTGGTATGAATGAGTTCATATTCAATTTTTTCCATGCGCAAATCATTAATATATTGCTGAAGGCTTTTTCCTGTGTGCTGTCTGAATATCCTGTGCATATAAAATCGGGAATAACCGCTCAGCTCGCAAATTTCGCGCGCAGTTACTTTTTTATGACCAATGTTGTCTGCGATATATTTTTTTAAATCCTCAACAACGCTGATGTGTATTTTTTCTGATGAATTAACCATGTCTCCTCCTGCGTAAATCATACTCATCTCATCTCTTTCAGAAAGTCGATAAGTTTTATGTTGTGTTACTGAAAGCTTCGCTTGTTGAAATCAGGAGCGATTTTTTCCATTTTTGTTGAATGTTTGTGATAGATGTTTAAGGAGACTCGCTATTAAAGGTGTTAACCGAAATACCGGCGCAGTACGTCCGGTACATTGCACATTCGCCAGTCCGTGCAAGATAGTCTTTCCACGCCCACCGGCACGCGGGTGATGTTGCCGGAATACGGCAGCGATTTACTCACCCTTGTTGATTTCCCCGACGACAGGCTGACCCAGATCAAACTGGTCATGGCTACCGCCGTCGCGCTGGAGAAATAGTAGCCATGCATCACCGTGCTGCCGGTATTCGCCAGCCGGACTGGTGCGGGGCGGTTCGCGATTGACCTGACGGCCACCGATACCAAAACGCAGAAACTTATTCGCTTGGAGGGGCTGACGGTTTGAACACGATTGATCTGAGCCATCTGCCACCACCGGCAGTGCTGGAAATGCCGTTGTTTAAGGAGCTGAGGCGCTGGACAGTACGTTTAACGCACTGCAGGAAAGCGATCCGGTGATAAAGCTGCTAGAAATTCTGATTTACCGGGAAATGGTCAACATTGCCCGGTTTAACAGCGGCGTGCTGGCCACGCTTCTGGTCTACGCGAAAGGGGCTGATCTTGACCGACTGGGTGCCAACTATGATGTGGTCCGCCAGGTAGTAACGCCGGCCCACCATCCCGCCGACGGTTACGGTGCTGGAGGATGACGACAGTTACCGCCAGCGTATGCCCGTAATACTACCGGGTCGCGCGAGGCGTATGAGTATTATGCCCGCGACGTGGGCAGTGTGGTCCTCGATGCCCGCGCCTATGGTCCGTCGGACACCGAGCCGGGCTATGTGGACGTCTATATGCTGTCCGCTTAAGACGACGGTACGCCGTCGGTTGAGCTGCTGGCTGCCACTAATGAGGCTCTGAGCCCGGAGGATGTTCGCCCTCTGACGGATTATGTCACAGTAAAGGCGCCCAAGATGGTCAGCTACAGCGTCGACGCTACGCTGGTTATCAGCACCGGCCCGGACACTGAGGCGGTGGTGGCTGCGGCGAAAGAGGCGCTGGAAACCTATAACACAAGCGTACAAACCATCGAGACGGATTTTTTCATAGCCGGTAGATGCGCTGGCACAGGTTCTGAACCTGACGCTGCCGCGTGGTGAAAAAGGGACTGACGGAAAAGTCGGTGAAAACGGAAAGGATGGACCCGGTCCGGCAAACGTGCTGTCGATCGGCACGGTGGAAAAGCTGTCTGAAGGAAGGGATGCGGTGGCAGAAATCACCCGGGAATCGCCCGCGCAGATCCTGAACCTGAGTCTGCCGGCAGGGCCGCAGGGTGAAAAAGGCGAGACGGGACCGGCGAACCAGGTGACGGACGGGGAAGTCACCACGTTTGAGCCGGGCAGTAACGCCACAGTAGAGATTACAGGCGACGCGCCGACACAGGTGTTGAGTCTGGGGATCCCTCAGGGCAAAGTCGGTGAAAAGGGGAAACGGGCGAGGCTGATCCTGCAAATACACTGCCCATCGGAACGGTGACAGAACTTTCTGCAGGCAATGTGCCAACTAGGGAGCTAGAAGGAGACTTGCCGGAGCAGGTGCTGAATTTTGGTTTTCCTAAGGTTGAAAGTGGAGTGCAGATTATTACTGTGACATCAGGCGAAACGCTTGACCCGCTGACGATAGATCCGGGAACTTACTGGCTGGAGCCGGGCGCCACTCTCCACAATGGACCGGCAAGCATGGTTGTGGAAATTTACCTCTGCGCTGTTGATGTAAGGATTGCTGGAAAATAAGTTCGCCTGACCCTTGGGACACATTTCAATGTATCGTCCGGTTATCACCATTGCGCGCAGTGTGAACTTATGACCGACTCCTCCGCGCTCTGGTCATTTACTGGTCCTGTTTCAGGTAACCCCCGGGCTGGAAAAAATTTTACTATCGCAGGCACCACAAATCTTATAGTGCAGACTGTCGGACCAGAACTAGATGCGTTTAAGTTGTTTGTTCTGGTGGAGGCAAAGCTGTAGGGATTGCTGGATGACGAGCAGGACAGGGTGCTGAAGGCGCTGATAGAAAATCAAGTTGGGGACATTGTGCAAGAAAAAAAGCCCTGCCGCGTTGCGGCAGGTTCTCATCAGGCACATTGTCGGGTAACAACATTGATAAGAATTAAAGTCCACCGAAGGAATGGAAACCTGATGGCAATACTTAGACGAGTTTTAATAAAAAGCCCCGCCAGAGGGTACTAACGGGGAAGCTACTAAAGGCTAAGGCCTTATGTTACGCATGACGTCTGGTAGAGTCATACCAGACGGCAAGAATATAGCGGCACAGGTATCAAATAGGTATTTTTAATCTATTAAAAAAATTAACCTTAGTAACACAATGTAATTTTTGTGGTTTCATTGGTGTGAATGTTAATAACTCAATGTAAGAATTAAATATTCCGCAATGTAACCATTTGAAAAGTGCTTTTAATCAGGGGTTTACTCCGAGTGAAAATAACGTTAGTGTTTCATTATTATTCATTAATATTGAAGTTTTAGGAGAGATCTATGAAGCCCGAATTCGAGTTTTCTTTCAGTATCGATATTTTCGTCGATAAGCCGATCATTGTTTCGAACTCTCCTCTGACAGGAAAGCGACAGCTAATACCTATTTTGCATGGAAAAGTTTGCGGAGCACTGACTGGTGAAGTTCTGCAAGGTGGGGTTGATAGTCAGATTATTCAGCCTAATGGAGTGTGCCGACTCTCTGCAAGGTATGCTTTAAGGGTCTTAGAAGGGACTATTTACATCGAAAATAATGGAATACGCAGATTACCAGAAGCTTTCAAACAAAAACTTTTTACTGATGATATGAGCTTTTTCGACCAACTGCCTCAGGAGGATATCTATTTTAAAACTGTGCCTGTATTTGAGGTAGACACACCTGAACTTGAATGGCTGCAGACATCAATTTTCATTTGTTCTGCAAAGCGAACATCTAATGGCGTAAAACTAGATTTTTATCGTGTGATCTAAGGGCCCTGTTGCAAATATGGCGGATGGGAAACTGCTGGCGTCATGACAAAGCTTACATTTCAAAAACTCTGCTTACCAGGCGTATCTCGCCCAGAGGATCACCTTAATAAAACGGTGATGCCTGCCCTTTGCGTATCGCACGCAACACCTCAATATATTTGATTGTGGCGTAAGCCGTCTTCATGGTTTTAAATCCCAGCGTGGCTCTGATTATCCTTTTCAGCTTGCCATGATCGCATTCAATGACGTTATTCCGGTACTTTATTTGTCGGTGTTCAACGTCAGACGGACATCAGCCTTCGCGTTTCAGCTGCGTGAGCGCACGGCCATAGGTGGGCGCTTTATCTGTATTGATGAATCGAGGGATCTGCCACTTTTTCACGTTGTTGAGGATTTTACCCAGAAACTGGTAGGCGGCTTTGCTGTTACGACGTGGGGAGAGATAAAAATCGATGGTGCGGACCCTGTTGTCGACTGCCCGGTACAGATAAGCCCAGTGGCCATTCACCTTCACGTTAGTTTCATCAATGTGCCACGGGTTGAGATCGGAAGGGTTACGCCAGTACCAGCGCAGTCGTTTTTCCATTTCAGGCGCATAACGCTGAACCCATCGGTAAATCGTGGAGTGATCGACATTCACACCACGCTCAGCCAGAATCTCCTGCAGCTCACGGTAGCTACAGTACCAGCGGACTGCCCACAGGATGATGTCACGCTGAAAATGCCGGCCTTTAAATGGGTTCGTGTGCTGCTCTGTCAGCAAAAGGTGACGATAAATTTATCACCTCCGGATTTTTGCAACAGTGCCCCTTCAGGTACCTGCCGTATCTCCTTAACACTTCCAGTGAGTAGTCTGTTCAAATCCGACTAGCATGTTTTCGTCAGTTGATAAGGGGAATGATGCACGAGACTGAATACCTTATGTAACATAACATCGAAACGGGCTTTTAGGTGATGATGTATAGCATTTGCTATACAATTAACTTGTGTTATGCTTGTAAAGCAATTGCTATACAAGGAGCGCACTCATGAAATCAGATGTTCAGCTCAACCTCAGAGCTAAGGAATCGCAAAGAGCGCTTATCGACGCAGCGGCTGAGATCCTTCATAAATCACGTACAGACTTCATTCTGGAAATGGCATGTCAGGCTGCCGAGAATGTGATCCTCGATCGTCGCGTATTCAATTTTAATGATGAGCAGTATGCAGAGTTTATAGATATGCTCGATGCACCTGTTGCGGATGACCCTGCCATCAATAAACTTCTGGCAAGGAAACCTCAGTGGGACGTGTAACAGCACCAGAACCGTTATCCAGCACCCATCAAATGGCTGAGTTCATTAGCGGGGAAGTTGTGCTCGATGACTGGCTTAAACAGAGAGGGTTAAAAAATCAGGCTCTCGGAGCCGCCCGTACGTTCGTTGTCTGTAAAATTGGCACGAAACAGGTTGCTGGTTTTTATTCTCTGGCCACTGGCAGCGTTAACCACGTGGAAGCTACGGGAGGCCTCAGGCGCAATATGCCAGATCCAATTCCCGTAATCATACTTGCTCGCCTGGCAGTCGATATTTCATTCCGTGGGAAAGGACTTGGGGCCGATTTACTGCATGATGCAGTTCTGCGCTGTTACCGTGTAGCTGAGAATATCGGAGTCCGTGCGATCATGGTTCATGCACTGACTGAAGAGGCTAAAAGCTTTTATCTTCACCATGGTTTTAAGGCGTCGCAAACCCAGGAAAGGACTCTGTTCCTCAAATTGCCACAATAGAGCATAAAAGGGGGTAAGGGTTCAGGAAGCAAATAACCAATTGATTTTAAATAATTAAATTATTGCATTTAACATAATCTTTGTTATGCGCACTGGCGGTGTTGTAGCTGAATTGAGATGCCCGTATATGACTAAATAGACATGTCCGCGCTAAAGACTCACCACAGCGATCGCTGATTTCAAAAAGATGAGACTCATTACTGCATACGGAACGGAGTTTTCTCAATGAATGATGTAAATCGACTCAGGATCCTTCAGTACGTTATCGACCGGCGTCTCACTACGAGTCTCGCGGCCAGCCGGTTAGAGATTTCAGACAGACACTGCCGCTGTTTGCTTGAGCGTTACCGCGAACACGGGCCACTTTCGCTGGTTAACCGTCGCCGTGGTCAGCAAGGTAACCGGCAACTGATGCCGGTCTCTCTCTGAACGCACACTGCATATTGGTCATAAATATACTAAGAGCTATCTTAGAAGTAAGCTCAGATCAAAAATCTGCAGTAAGAATAAATTCTTGGAAGTGTTATCACTTTTTTTGACACATGATACAAATTTTAAAAATAATATTTGAAATTCATACTAGGAGTACATTGGAAATGATATATTAAAAGCAAATCAAACCTAGAGGTAGTTAACATGAAAATAATAACGCTTTATAACCATAAGGGTGGCGTTTCAAAAACAACAACAACTTTTAATTTGTGCAATTATATATCAGGTACTGGGAAAAAAGTTTTAATGGTTGACGCTGATCCACAGTGTAATTTAACTGAGATTGCTATGGCTACAATAATTAAACGACTCGATGAGCAATCAGAGAAAGAGAACTTAATCAAAGATTTGCCAGGAAGTAACATCCTTGATGTTCTTAACCAAAGAATAAAAGGTGATTCTGCTTTTATTGATTTAGATAAAGTTGAAGTTTGTCAAGTCGCTGAACATCTTGATTTAATTAGGGGTTCAGTTGATCTATCCTCGATAGAAGATGATTTAGCTGAAGCTCATGTACAAAGAATGAGTAATCGTACAAACCTCATGAGAACATACGTAGCTATAGGTGATTTCTTGGAAAGGATCGCAGCCAAGAATACCTATGATTATGTATTTATTGATGTGGGTCCTAGTTCGGGAGCGCTAACTAGAGCATTTTTCTTGGCATGCGATGGATTCTTTATACCGGTTGCTCCAGACCGGTTTAATGTTCAGGCTATTTCCACACTTAGCCATATCATAGATAGATGGACTAAAGACCATCAACAAGCCATAGAAGCATATAAGGAATTAGGATTCCCAATTCGGGAAGGTAATCCCTCATTTTTGGGATGTATCGTGCAAGCATTCAAAAAATATTCAGGCGTCGCTAAACCTGGCTATCAGATGTGGATGGATCGTATACCAGTTGAAATTGATGAAAAAATTAAACCTTTAATCGGGGATGAAAAGTATCTACCTCAATTAGACGATAAGTCAAAAGAGCATGCAATCATTATTGAAATACCTGATTTCAATCAGTTAGCTCCACTCATGCAGGAGGTTGGCAAAGCCGTATTTAACATTCAACAACAAGATACAGCTTTGATTACTAAAAGTGGAGAGCCATGGAGAGGTAATAACTGGAAAGGGGCTTTAGAACGGATCAACACCTATCGGGGTCTTTTTGAAAAAGCAGCAAATTCAATTTTTGAATTTGAAAGGAGGAATTAATCATGGATGTTTCTTCATATTATGTTGCCTTCATAGATATTTTGGGATTTAAAAACATAGTTGAAGAAGAAAAGCTGAATCATTTTGATAAAGGTCTTCTCAAAAGTCTATATGAATGTCATTTAAGTTGTGAGAGTATCTTTAAGGGTTTTAATATTGATTTAGTACAGTTTTCAGACTCAATTGTTATTAGCAAGGCGTTTTCCAGCGATTCATTTGAGGAGTTTGCTAAGGCCGTCTCGTCATATCAAATTTTGCTTTTGAAAAATGGTTTTTTGTGTCGTGGAGGTATTGCATTAAATAAACATTACAGTCAATCAGGTTTTATTTTTAGCCCGGCATTAATCGAAGCCTATAAAGTTGAAAGTGAAAAGGCTATTTATCCACGAATTGTAATATCCGAGGACCTAATTGACTTTCTCTATCCTTCAAAAGAGATTCCTCAGTTTCTTTGCAAAGAATATGATGGCTTATATTTTATAAATTACATTACAAATGAACTGGATGAGGAAACCCATCAGGTTTTGTTATCAATCATTGATAATTGTATTACTAATAAAAATCCTTCTATAGCTCAAAAAGGGCTTTGGCTAGCCGGTTATTCAGATGTGGTTTACCAGACTCATACATGCCCTTCCCGATTTACTCTTTTTAATGATTGAATAACCTCCAAGGGAGACCTTCTCCCTTTTCAATTTCCCTACTTATTAAAATGTACGTTTGAAAAAGTAGACTTACTACGATACGCTATGACAGTATCATTTCCTTGGATTTTTCACGTAGCACGCCGGACGATTTCCGGCCCAGGCAGGAGCCCTGATGACACTGATGCCTGATGATGAGCCGGAGCTGATCCTGTCGCAAGCGCTCCTTCCGCCCGGTGTGGATTTTCTACCTGCAATTTCCGGTGCCGATGCTCCGGTCAGTCCCGCCCGGGCTTATCTGCTTTCCCTTAATTCCCCCCGCAGTCGGCAAACTATGGCTTCATTTCTCAGCATTGTTGCCGGCATGCTCGGTGCTGTTTCTGTAGATGCCTGCAGCTGGGGCAGCCTGCGTCGCCATCACGTGATGGCCGTGACTGAACTGCTGCGCGACACCGGCCGGGCCACGGCCACTGTAAATACCTATCTTTCAGCACTCAAGGGCGTGGCGAAGGAAGCCTGGATGCTCAGGCTGATGGACGTCGAAAGCTTCCAGCAAGCACGCTCATCAAAATCCAGAAAATACGCCATCAGAGCTCATCCAGCGTTACACGTACTGGCTTAGGATTGCGAAGACGTTCTTTAACTATCTCCACGAGCTCAGCATCTTCATCACTTAGGAGTGTCTGTTTGAACGGCAAGCGTTCATTGTCTGCGATATATTCAAGCATGAGACGAAGTGCTTCAGAGGGAGTAACACCCATTTTTTTAAGCGCAGCATAGGAACGAGCTTTAAGTTCATCGTCAATACGCAAGTTAATGCTACCCATATCTTACTCCTCTTGTAATTACAAATGTCATTACAATTATCGCACTACAACTTACTTAGGGCAAGCCACGAAGAAAGTCATAAAACTAGTTGTAATGAGACTGATCATAGTCCTCTTTGTGTCAGAAGCGGATGTTGCTAACGCCTCAGTATTCTTTGAATCGCCATGGATTTAATAGACACCTCGGAGTCATTTAAGATGACTCAAAGATGGGGGCCCATGAGGGGGTAAACGCTGTACCGTAAAATTGAAGTAGACAAACAGGTTGTTAATCGAGGTCATTCTGTTTCCTGCGTGGCAACACGTCTTTAGATCTCCACCTACAGCCTTTACGCCTGGCTTCAGCAACTGCATTCTCAGTGCTACCAAGATGTTTTAGACGGGACCGCGCCAGCAGCTGACCCGTCTTGTTGCGCAGCTGCGCGCCAGGACTTTATGTCTTCAGTTTTCTTTATCCCTGTCTGGCTATCAGCGTAAACTGGTGGGGCAGACAGGCATCTCCTTCAGGAAGGGCTATCCAGCCACAGCTTTTCAGCAACTCGTTGAGCGCTTCAACCTGCCCGCTGATTCTGGCTGGCACCGGTAATATTTGTTTACCTTCTTCATTGAAGGCGATGTCCAGAGCGCTTTTCAGAAGACAGATGCTGTTCACTGATGCCGAGGTCTGGATTCGGTACCGGCCACTCCAGTCTCTGTCGCTAAGGGTCTGATAGACCCAGGCATGCTCCATCAAAAGTTCCATGGCATAGGTCAGCCGGAACATTTCATTTTGCGCCAGCAGTTCACCGTTGCAGCTGAGCCAGACATAGTTCAGCTTTTGCTTCAGGCGGGCGCGCATACCCAGCGACCGCCCCTGGTTCAGTATCCAGTCGATATCAGTGGCCAGATCACGCGAGAAACGACGCTGCTTTTTGGCCAGCGCAAACTAGCGCGTGATGAAAAGATTTTCCTGCGATTCAGAGCTAATCAGCCCGTCCTGACGGGCCAGCTGCAATGCGACAAGTGCGCACCATGCCAGATGGCCAGTCTTATCCCTGTTTCTCAATTCTTAAGCATCCCTGATAAATGTTAAATGATAACTAGCCGGTAGCACCGGCCCGTTTACTGGCTCCGTCGATTATGCTGCGCAGCGCCTCAACCGACAATAGTCTGGATTCAATCGCTCTGTGCACCATCGCGTGGCAGTTAGGGCACAGAGGAACCAAATTCCTGACCGGATCTATTTTATAGCTCTCGCCCATAATTTTCAGGGGGTTGATGTGGTGGACGTGGATGAAGTCCCTGCCCAGCTCTCCGTAGATTTTTTCAAAATCGAATCCGCAGCCCTTACACATGATGCCTGATACAGGCTTTCCTGGCTTCAGCACTTCTTTCATAAGCATTAACCGTAATAAGCTTCGGGCACCTTCGGTGTACTGCTCTGGGACTGTGAGTTCGTCCAGATAAGCATGGCCAATAGTATCGGCATACCAGACGCGCCCTTCCTTCCGGAGATAGCGTATTTCAATGTGATGTTCGAAACCTTTGATCGCTGCCACGTCAGGATTATCAGGCTTACACGTTTGGTGCATTGACCGGATTCGCGGAAATGCGCCGCAGGCGCATAAAGGCGCCAGCTGAAGCTGAATGTGGCTGTGATGGTTAGTGGCGCCGTAGCCCGGCGTAGCCGGTTGATCTATAGAGGATCGCTATCAACCGCCCCTTCCCTGCTAAGCCTTACCCCGCTAATCGCGATGTAGAAGAATTTATGCGACGTCGGAGTGGTCACGACAAGGCGTAGCCGCAGTCGGGGCGTATCTCCGCGTTAGCGGGCCGTGAGGGCCGCTTACGGGCGTGTACACGAAATCTCCAGCGACACCACTCACAGCCACTCAGGATTCTAGTTACAACATCCATTATTAAAAGCGACGGGGTTCCGGGCCTTTGGCCCGGGCGCGGCCGCTTTTCAGTGGTGAGTCCCGGCTCTGGTGTTGCCGCTGTGCACGGTGAGGTAATCAAAGTCTTTAGTATGTTGTAACTACAGGCATCAGGGATGCCCGACGCGTAGCGGAGGGTACTACTTCCGGTTTTTCCGGACCGGCGCGGACGTGAGTCCGCTGCAAGGGGGTATTATTACGTTGTGCACAGATGTTTCAGGGACAGGTAACTGCCCTGATTTATTTTCAGGGGATTAATAAAGGGGGTTAAGACTGTATTGCGGGTTTCCTGATATACGTTTGTGGATTCTTACCATTATCTGTTTGCGGATTTTTGTGGATATCGTGGCGGCTGGAGAGAAAATGCGACGGCTGAGTAGGATTATGCGGCCGGATATGGCCAGAACTGACGTGAGGGCGGCGCTCGGGGATGAAAATCGCGAACCGGAACCAGCGCCAGAAGCCCCGAAAGGGGCTGGCGAAAGAAATCAGTTTTCAGGTTGTGCTAGTGTGGCGGCGGGGCCGTCAGCGAGAGCTGGAGCTGATACAGGTGATCGACGGCCAGCTTCTGCAGGCGGTCGTCAGAACACCAGTAGAGTTCATCCGCCGGCATGGTTTTACGCAGGAATTCCGCCATCTCGTGAATCCGCTGGTCTTTGGGCAGTCTGGCCAGTCTGTTGGCGCGCTTGCGCGCTGCACCCTTCTCCCGGCGATATCTGAGTGCTTCAAGCGTGCGCTGCGCATACCAGCGCTTTCTCGCCGCATGCACTGAAATCTCCTCATCCTCACAGATAATACCGTCCCGGATAAGCGCACGTCGCTCCTCACACTCCCTGAGTTTGCGGGCCTGCTGCTCAATCAGCTTGTCCATGTCCACGCCCAGAAGCTGCCAGCCCGTAAGAGTGATCCACACATATTTAGGCAGGCGCTTACGGGACTCCTTGTCCCAGGACGTCTGTTCTGAAACACCAAGCACGCCGAAGCGCACTTGCTCGGCAATAAGATTTGAAAGGCGAGATACGGTGACTTCCGTGCCGGCAATGACATTCCCTTTTGCATCCTTTGGGCTGAGTTCTCTGGCCAGCCTGGAGATGCACATTCCGACCGTGTGCTTGCCTGCATCACAGAAGCTGATGAGCACCGGCCACAACGCGTCGAGCAGGCGCTGCTTTTCAGGCCTGAAGGCGTATTTACGCCCCGCCTGCCGCCGCTTCTGGACATAAAACGGATGAAGGGACATATGCATACGCAGGCTGCATTCGCCGGTTTCAGGGTCCTTACGGACAAGACGGTTATAGGCGCGGCCCAGCTGGCCACCGAGCGCCTTATAGCGGGCAGGGCGGAACCAGAGAGGATTTTCACATTTGGGTTTAGTGGAGTGCTTGCCGCGACGGCGACGGGTAAGCTTCTTACCCGCTGGGGTCAGAAACGAGGAAGCTCCGCCATTATCGACATCCTGCCAGAAGCGGATCTGGTCATTGGTCGACAGCTGACTCCAGTGCAGGACAGCACCAGTGTGCTTTTGCTGCTCAGTCACGCCTTCCTGCACTTATGTTGCACGGGAAGAGTAATAGAGACGATTCGGTATCTTGAAAATTCCGAAGCATACACATATACTCCTAGCCAGGTACAACAATACCTGACTATGTACTTTGAAGGCCCCGTTAATCTTCGATCCCGCCAAGAATTGAAAGATTATCGGGGTTTTTGCTTTTCTGGTTCCGGGTAGACACCTCATCAGAACCAGTTCCCTGCCACGTTAAGGCGTGGCCAGCCAAAATTCTTCAGACAATCAGTAATCTAGCACTCAACAAGTTCGCAATCAATAAATGTGACTACTCACCATTTACTTCTCGTTCGAGCAGCTGCTCTATAGCTTCCGCTTGTGTTATCCCTTGCTCCTGACATAGAGCATCGAGTTTTTCCTTAAGCGCGTTGCGAATGAAGACATTAACAGGCTTATGCGTTTCTCTTTTGCGTGAAACTGAATGCTTTTTTCTTTCACTGGTGCTTAGAGCAGCACCTCTTCGATAAGCCCGTTTTGATGAGGAAGTTCCTGCATTTCCGGCCTGCGACATCTCTGCCTCCCCAAGGATCAAACAAGGATCGTTTTGCAGAGAATACTACAGATTCGAGATATCAGCGACTTAGTTATGAACGCAAGCCGTGTTGGCGCACGGTTTACGTCAAGTGCTCATACTGACGGGCGTCAGTACGTGGGTTTCCAGTCTGTTCCCTGAGACCAGCGGGACTGCCAGTGGGTGAGATAGCGGCTGGCTATCTCCGGCATCTCGCGGATAACGAGCACGTTCTCCGAGTTTTTGCGTGCTCCTGCCCGGGTGTAGTTAAAGCTTCCCGTCTCCACCGTCTGGCCATCCACGATGATGATCTTGTCGTGCATGATCGCGTAACGATCGTTCGTTCGAACAGGAATGCCGGCTCCTGCAACCAGGTTCATGGCCGCCACGCTTGCCCTGTTCCGGTTTCCCTTCTCGTCCAGCACGAGCTTCACGTCTACGCCACGACGGTGGGCATCAACCAGCGCCCGCACCACCTCCGGCGAAGTGAAGGAGTACCCCATCATGCGGATGCTTTCCCGCGCAGAGCCAATCGTGTTCAGGACCAGCTCCAGCGCGCCGCGTTCAGGGGAAAACGCCGTCTGTATTGAAGGGGATGCCGTTGCCGGCAGGGTCACGCTCAGGGCGCAGCAGGCCAGGCCGGACAGCGCCAGCCAGCGTAATGAATAACGCATTAAATACCTCAGAATGTCAGTTCAGAATGGTGTTCTTCAGAAACGCCGGGCATGGGGAAAATCGCTTTTCCCCATGCCCGGCGTTGGACAACGACGCCATGCGGAGGCGTCAGGCCGTGTGCTGTTTTTGCTCGTACTCAGCCTTGCGCTGAAGGCGGGCGTGCTCCTGCTCCTTTCGCCTGACGGCATAGGCAGCCTCGTCTGCCGTCACCCTGGTCACCGGCTGGCCGTCAATATCGATGCGCCACGTCCCTTCCGTCATCGCCTCAAGATACGCATCCGAGCGGGTAATCGCGCTCAGGCAGCGCTTAAGCTTTTTAACCGACATATCCAGATTGCGGCTGCGAATGTCCTCTATCATCGCCTCGCGGATGTTTATCGCCAGCAGGCGGGGAAGCCCGTTCAGCGCCAGGGCGGGCCAGCAGCGCGCTATCTCTGCCACAGCCTCCTCCAGCGTCATCAGGGTCCGGAACTTTGGCTCCGGCGGCGGCTTGCGCTTCGTCGCCCGCCGTGCCTCGCGCTCCTGCGCCTGATGCCCGGCCCACAGCCCGGCCTTCTCCTGCCGCTTCGCCTCTTTGGCTGCGGCCCGCTCTGCCTTCTCTTTCTCTTCCTGTTCCTGTTTTCTTAGCTTCCATGCGGGCGGCTGGCTCACCACCACCGTCTTTTTACGCGTTACGGACCTGACCGGCTCGCCTGGGCCGCCCGTCGTTTCCTTCACGTCCGGTGCCGGCTTTCGCCGCAGCGTCAGCTTAGGGCGTTGTTCGTCTGTCATCTCAGCTCCTGTATTTCCCTGTACTTCTCATGATTACAGCGCAATCAGCCCCAGCGCGGCAAGATGCACAGCATAGAACAGCGGAAAGAATTCACGCGGCCAGAACCTCGGCACCGCGCCGCAGGTGCGGCTCAGCACCGTCAGCGTCACGCCCGGGATAATGAGCCCCGCGACGGCCATGGCCGCCCCGTCTGCGGCATTCAGCGCCAGCATCGTCAGGGCAAGGCAGCACGCAAGCCCCGTGCGCGTGGTGCGCCGCCCGGTCATGAACACACCGCAGGCCAGAAGCAGCATCATCACGCCCGCAATCCCGTAGCTCGCTCCCGAAAACGGCAGCCAGACCAGAACCAGCATCAGGGACAGCGGCCACGCCTGCGGCCCGTGAGCCTGCATCAGACGCAGCGCCTGCCCGCTTACCGCAAAGGCAAACAGGATATTGCCCGCGTCCGGGCGCAGCCCCGCCAGTATCCACCCGCCCTGCGCCACGATTGCCCAGACCCAGAGCCGGTTCAGCGACCGCTGGCGAACGGCCGGATGCCGGGCGAGGTTCATCGCCCACACCAGGCCAAACAGCGGAAACGCCCCACGTCCGGCCAGGCGCAGACATTCACTGTCCAGGCCGAACAGCAGGCTGACGTGGTCGGCCACCATCAGGACAAGCGCCACGGTTTTGATAAGGTCGGTCTGCCCCGGCGTCCAGATAACCAGCCGCTGGAGCCAGCAGTCGGCCACCACGACCAGAGGGAAAAAAGGATTATTTTCAGCACGCATCAGTCGCCTCCCGGGGTCTTTTCACGTTCCAGCACGCGCACCGTGTCGCGCTCCATCTGTTGCAGGCGGTCGCGCTGCACGTTTTCGTGCGCCACCCTCGATACCGCCTCATCCCGGGCGCGAACGTCCGGGTTTTCAGGCAGCGTGACGTCCGTAGACCGTTCCCGGTTTTTTCCCTCGCCCAGCTCGCGCGCCAGCTCCCTGACCGCGTCGGCAGGTTCGGCAGACTTCTCGCCCCCGCGCGCCAGCTCGCGCACCGCATCTTCCGCCCGTTTCTCCAGCTCACGCCTCTGCTGCGCCTCAAGCGCCTGCTGCGCCAGCACCTCCGGCGGGATTTTCTCGCCGTGCTGCGTACCCGTCCCGTCGGGTAACGCGTCAGCCCAGACGCGGCCGCCGGTGATGGCCCCCGGATTCCACGGGCGGCCTTCTGCATCACCAATACGGACCACCACGCCGCTCTGCGGGTTCTCCCGCGCCAGCCGCACGCCTTCTGCCATATCCCCCGCCATCAGCGACTCGCCGTTTCGGCTGGCCTGAAGGCCGGCAAACGCAGCGTCCCCGCTCCCCATCACGCGCCCTTCACCGCTCAGCCCCTGAAGCCGCCCGTCCCCGTCGGTCAGGGTGCTCAGCCAGACACCCGCCTGCCTGCCGTTGCGGTCAAAGGCAGGCAGCGCCACGTGCGGCTGCGGGTATTTCCTTCCCGGAGAGATAAACTTCGCCAGCGTAGTCTCAGGCCGCAGCCCGGCCTGGCGCAGCGCGGCGCGGCCCGCCGGGACCTCGCCCAGCCCCTTTGCCGATGCCGTGAGGCGGGCGGCGTTCGCCACCGCGCGGTCGTTGCGCGGCTCCACGATGTCATGAGCGGTGCTTTTCGCCTGCGATTTTTCCATGGCGGCCACCCACTTCTCGCGGTTGTCGGTGTAGACCTGCGCGTGCTGCTTCATGCGGCTCAGCGCCACGTAGGCCGACTCGAAGTTCACCATCTGCTTACGCCCGCCGTCCGTCCCCTGAAGTGAAATGGAGAAGGGCTCGCTCGCACCCTGGGCACCGTAGACCGTCACGGCGTAGGCAAGGTCAATGTGCTGCTCCGCAGGCTCCACACCCGGCCTGACCGTGCGGGTCTGCTTCCCGTCAGTCAGCGTGACGCTGTCACCTTTAATGTCGCTGACCGTCCAGACTCTGTTGGCCACAAAGCCCCGATCGTTGTCGCTTTTTGAAAAGCGCATCCGGTCCCCCGGCGAGACGGCGATGGTGTCCTGGCTGTACAGCGTCACGCCTTCGGTCGTCGCCTGTGCGGGTGAAAGACTGCGGGTATTGCCCTGTTCGTCCTTCAGTGTCACCAGGTGCGCGTGCTTATCCAGCGCATCTACTCTGTAGTAGGTGTTGTCCAGCAGGACCATGCTGCTGGCGTGAGTCTGCCAGGTGTCCATTCGCCGCAGCTCGCCGTCGCGGATGTTTGCCGGCGTCAGCACGGGCACGATCGCCTCTTTCTCGCCCAGCTCTCCCGCCTCGCGGCGCGCGTCGTGGATCATCGCATTGAGCTGGCGCCGGTCGGCGTTCAGGGCGGTGATCACGATGGTCTGCGCCTGCGCCTGCGGCGTGCGCCCCGTGTAGTCCTTCACGATGGCCTCCAGCAGTGTTGCGGGCTGCCCGCCGGGCGCCAGGTCTCCGGCCTTAATCGCATCAGCAATCGCCTTCTCCTGCTCGCGGCTGAACTCCATGACCGAACCGTCAGGCTGCCACGCGTCCGGCCTGCGCGGAACCTGCTGAGGCGCCACGCTCTCAAGGGTGGTCAGGGCGCTGCCGATATTCCTCTCAATGAGGCTGTACACCGCTGGCCGAAGCGCAGGGGTCTGGCGGACTATCTCCTGCATCACCACCGTATCGATGGCGCTGCGCTTCTGAAGCAGCCGGAAGGGCTGGCCGGGCGCGATGGACTGTAGCTGGTCGGTGTCGCCGCTCGATACCGCGCGCCCGCCGCCCCCCGCAATCAGGCTGTACGCCTTCGCCATGTCGGCGTTGCCCACCATCGAGCTTTCGTCGATGAGGAACAGCACGTTGCTGAAGTCCGGCCGCTCGCCGCCGCGCAGCTGCTGCTGCGTGTCGTGGATAAAAGCCGCCAGTGTCTGTGATTCGGGCACGCCCGCATCGCGCATCTCCCCCACCGCCCGGTGAGTCGGGGCCACGCCGATAACGCGCGGCCGCTGCTCTTCCGGCAGCGTGCCGATGGCCGACATGACCGCCCGGAACTGCGTTGTCTTGCCCACGCCCGCGTAGCCCTGGACCAGGGTAAAGCGATCGGGGGACTCCAGAATCATGCGCGTGGCGTTCTGCTGCCCGTCGGTCAGGCCCGCCAGCTGCGCGTCCGGAACCTTGCCCATCAGCGGGGTGACGGCATCCTTTCCCTCAAGAACGTGGCGGATAATGCTTTTCTCAGCGTTGTAGGACTGACGCGAGACGAGCTGTTGCAGCCCGTTCCCCTGCGAAACAGGCACCGATATCAGCGCCCCGCTGCGCGTCTGGCGCGCAATTTCATCCCCAATCGCGGCCAGACTGAGCTTGTCCTGTGCGAAATCCTTCGCGGCGGCCATCAGCTGCGGTCGGGTGAACGCCAGCCCGTTACCCTCAAGCGAAGGAATGGCAAGATGGATGGCCTGTTGCTCCGGCGTGTTCAGCGCGGCCTTCTGATGCGCCAGCGCTTCGCCAAGAGAGTCCTTCCCGGCGGCCTCCTTCACCTGCGCCGTCACCACGGTCCAGGCAGACTGACGGGACAGCTTCTCCTCCATTTTCTGCACCGTCTGCGCGGAATAGAGCCTGATCTCAGCACCGCTGCGGGCCAGGCCGTTCAGCGTGGCGTTATCCATCTCGCGCTGCGTCAGCGAGGCGTAGACCGTAGCGCTGTCGCTCACCGATCGGCCCGGCGACTCCACCCAGCCCTGACCGATCTTCGGTGCCGTGAAGGGGCTGTCGCCCGCCGGCAGCACCACCTGCGTTTTTCGCCCCGGCAGGCTGACGTGGATACCCTTCTCATCGATGCCCGTCACGGTCACGCTGTCCCCGCCCTTCAGGCGCGCGCCCTGCGTCTGGCCCAGCACGGCCAGGCGGTCACCTTCGGTCACCTGGAGGGTGCCGGTGCGGTAGAGGGACCAGCTGCTGTCGAGTTCCGTCAGGCGGGCCACCTGCGTTTCACCCTGCGCGTTGCGCAGCGTCAGGCTGTTGTTGCGGGCGGTGACGCGATCGATAACGAAGCGCTCGCGGCTGCGCTCTTCAGCATTCCAGCGCTCCATCACCATGCCCTCCCGGTAGTGATCCCGAACCTGCCGGTGTCGTCCGTCAAGCCACACCGGCTCAAGCGTGGTAATGCGGATATCGCGCTCGCCCAGCACCTTTTCACCTTTCAGGGCATCGCGCACGGTGGCCGCCAGCGCCGCCTGCTCGCGGGCGCCACTAATCTGCACCACGGCCTCCTTGCCGGCACGGATGCTCTTCGTAAAGTCCGTCGCCAGACGATCGTAGCGTTCGCGCCTGTCCGGCTCGCTGATGACCGAGACCCGGGTTTTCTCGCCGCCCTGCCAGGCCAGCGTACTGACGCCCGCCTCCTTCATCACGGTCAGCGCGCTGCCGGTTCCGGTGCGCTGGCCGCTGTCAGCAATCAGCAGCTGGACGTTATGGCGCAGTGCGCCGTCGAGCAGCGTCAGCGTCTCTTTCAGGGTCAGCTTCTCGCCCTGGTCGACTATCAGCGTGCTGCCGGGAATGAACGTCATCCCTTCAGTCAGTCCGCGCCTGTCGGTGATCAGCTCGCCGCTGAGGCGCTCATCCCTGGCCAGGTTTGCGGCCGAACGGCGGTCGGCGGCCATAATCTGCACGTCGCGGCCCTGCTCGCGCGCCATCATGGCAAGCTCCGCCACGCGCTCGCGCTGTCCGGCCGCGCCGCCCTGTCCCGAGATGATGACCACCGGAGAGCGGTCCTGCGCCAGCACGCTGACGGCATCGCTGAACGTCTGGCTGCGTGGCACGCCTTTGTCGGGAAAGACGTCCACGCGGCCCTGCTGCTGAAGCTCGCGCGACAGCGCCGACACGGACAGCTCGTCCAGAACATGAACGTTTGAGGTGAACAGCCCCTTCTCTTTATCGAGCGGGATCAGCTGCTCGTTTTTGATGGCCGCATCGATGCCTTCCCGCGCCTGCTCAATCATGCCGGGACGCGCGGGCAGCTGGCCGAGGGTGGTGGCCAGCAGCTCGGAGTAGGTAAACCGCGCCCGCCGGTCGCTCAGCATGGCGATGCTCTGGCTGACCGCCGCAGGCGCATCAGGGGATTCCGGAGTGCTCACCGGAACGGCACCTTCACGTACCCGCAGGTCAGCGGCCTCACGGTAGGCCTGGATGTCGAATCCCGTTTCCTTCAGGGTGGCCATCCAATCAGCCATGCGCTGCTCCGGATCGACCTTCTGCTTGGACTGACGGGTGTCGAGCGCCGCCACGTCGCGCGACTTCAGGGACGCATCGTCCCCGACCGCCTCGCGTATGGCCTTACTGCGGCTGGAGTACGGCTCCGTCGGGACGCCCTTCAGCTCCCACATTCCGTGCTTGCCGACCGTTTCGGTCTCGTAGCCCATTGCCGTCACGTCGTCCTTCAGCGCGGCGCGGTACAGGCGGCCAAAGGCTATCTGGTTCGCGTAGACGTTTTCGATAAAGCCGGTCTTTCCGATTTTGTCGCTGCTGAGCGTGCGCCAGGTTCCGTCGTGCTGCGTGACGTTGGCCACCACGGCATGGGTGTGCAGCTGCGGCTCCTGGTTGCGGCTGGTATCGTGGTTAAACAGCGCCATCACCAGGTTGCCGGTCAGCTGCGTCTCGCTTTTGCCGTCGGTCATGACGCGCGTGGAGGCCAGCACCTCGATCTGCGTAATGGCCGTGTCCACAGCGCGGTTGTGGGCGTCGATGAGGCGCGTGTCGCCGCCCAGCATGGCCATCACCGAGATGCTTTTGGGCGCTGAAAACGTCAGGTCGTAGCCAGGACGGTGTTTGTTGGTCCCGTCCTGGGCGCGGCTCAGATCGCTGCCGTCGGGGAGCTTTCCTTCCAGCACGCGGGTAAAGGTTTTCACGTCCACGCTGCCGCTGAGTCCCAGCGCCTTAGCGCCTTCACCCGCCCAGCGTTCGCCTATGCTGCCGATAACGTAGTAGTTGTCCTTGTCGGTATAGTAGTTGCCCGCGCTGCCGGCAGACTTAACCGAGCCGATGCTCATCATCAGATGTATCCTCCCGGCTCAAGATCGTCGTCATGCGTCCTGTGAACGTTGATGTTCACCTCTTCACGCCTCTGCCGCTCCTGCGGCGTCAGCTCGTCCTGCTCCGCCTGCCAGGCCTCCCAGGCAGCCATATCGACCACTTCGCCGCTTTCATCAATGCCCGGCGGCAGCTGCTCTGCCTCCTCTGCCTTCGTCTCAAGTACCGATTCGGTGCCGCCGGTGCCCGCAACGGCGGCGACCGCAGCGGAGGTACTGGCTGCGACAGGGGCAGGCTGTGGCTGCTGTGGCTGCTGTGGCTGCTGTGGCTGCTGTGGCTGCTGTGGCTGCTGTGGCTGCTGTGGCTGCTGTGGCTGGCCAGCATTCTCCGTACCTGACACCGGAGCAACGACTTCCGTATCCGGCTCGAAAAGCATGGCCACGCTGCGGGACTCGGCCTCGCGGGCCGCGAGTGCCGCATTGAGGCGCTGCTCGGCCTGAGGGTCGATGTGGCGCTGAATGAATTCAGGTGCCACCTTCGGGCGCTCCTGATATTTCAGGGCCATCTTCACCGCCGGATACGGCCCGGGAAGGGTGACGTAGCAGGACAGGTCGGGCAGCGTCTGGATATCGGAGTAGCTGACCAGGGTCACGCGCTCCATATCCTTACCGACCGACGTACCGTCACGCACCGGGTCCACACCGTAAGAATATTGCTCTGAAGCCTTGAGGATTTCTTTCTCGCCGATTTCACCGGCGGCGAACTCGGCGATATTGCGAGACGGTGAACGGAAGAACGCGCGGGTGTTCAGCACGTCGAACAGCGTTTCCGCGGGCTTCTGGCCGTAGATATCCTCCAGCTGGGCATAGGACTGGATGCCGATGACGTAGCAGCCGCCGAACTTACGCGCCTCCGGCAGGATTTCAACCAGGTCCGGCAGCTTGTGCAGGGTCGGCAGCTCGTCGGCAAAAATCCAGACGCGCCGGTTGCGGTTTTCCCCCATGGCCAGCAGGCCACGGATGGCAATGGACAGCCACATGGAGATGACCGGCTTCAGGGAGGCATGGATATCGGCATTTGAGGAGATAAACAGCCAGCCGTTCCGCCCGTCTTCCCGCACGCCGCGCATCCAGTCGCGGATGGTGAAGGGTTCACCGTTGTGCTCGATGCCCTGGAGGTAGCGGATGGCCTTGACGTAGTTTGTCAGCACCGCACGGATCGAGATGGCCGTCTTCTCGATTTTCTCCTCCACCAGGTTCGCCGCCGGCGAATTCTGAAGGTATGAACGCAGCTTCTCAATCTTGATGGAGAGCAGCGTGTCGACCAGCTTGCTGTAGCTGCGGTCCTTGTCGTTACGCATCAGGTAGGCCGCTTCGGCAAAGATGGTGCGACCGGAGCCCTGCCAGAAGGGATCTTCCTTTGTGCCCATCGGGATGAGGGTGTTGGAGACGTTATCGAAGTCAGGCTGTGTCAGGCACTCGCGCCATAAATCCCAGGCCGCGCAGCGCGCATCCATAGGGTTGAGTATCTTGTCGATTGACGGGTCGTAGTAGCTTTTAACGAACTCGCAGGAGCGGTCGTAGACGATGACCATGTCGCCGCGCTTGCGGGCATAGTTCATCAGGCGGCGGATGACTTCGGACTTCCCTGCCCCGACGGTACCGTGCAGGCAGAAGTTCTGTATCTCGGAGTTTTTGATGAGCGGCAAATCGCCAATTTTGATATCAGATGCCAGATTGTCGCGCATGAGCATTCTGGCCACTTCTCTGGGGTCGTCGGTCAGCTGGCGACCGCCGGTGACCTCGTCCTCGCTCTGCTGCTTGCCCTGATGCCCCAGAATCCACGTGGTGACAAAGAAGGCGATGACGCAGACCACGGCGGCAATGATGGCCGCGAGGATAAAAGCGGTCCAGACCTGGTCAGCACACCAGATAACGTACTTGTCCTGCAACAGCTGCTGCGCGTTATACTTCAGTTCCTTGCCGTAGTAGCGAATGGTGTAAACGGGCTGGGACCTGAAAACATCGCGCATAGGGGCAAGCGTCTGGCACCAGTACCAGGCCATGCCGTTGACGAAAGTCTGCCACGAAAGCTTCACGGCCAGCGTCAGGGCGACGATGATCCCGAAGAGAATAACGAGGCAGTACAAAATGATGTTGGCGATCTGGCTGAACATGCGAATGCGCATGCTCGCGATCTGACCGCCCTGGGTCATATCCTTGGCATTAAAACTCATGATGTCGGTCCGGTGGTGTGTGCCGTCACACTGGCGGCAAAGGCAAAGTATTCCGGCGTTGCCGGCAACCCTTTATGACCGCACAAAGATTTGTGCAGCCATAAAGCGTTAGCGTTGAAAAACGAGAAGTTGTGTCAGATAAACAGGGCGGCGGGTCCGCCCTGTCGGCACCTGTCAGAGAATGTTTGCGACGGATTTGGCCAGCTGGTCTTCAAGCACAGGCTGTGCTTCCGGGAACTTCAGATTGACCTTGTTCGCGTTAGATACGATACGGGTCTGGTATTTGTGCTGATTTCCCTGCTCTGAGCTGGTCTGAATTTTAGAGCCGGAAGTGCCCTGACGCAGCGCGGCAAAATTGTCGGTGGTGACAACCGCCTTCGTACGCTCGGCAATCTGCACGTCGGTGATCATGGTGTAGTTGATATCCTCAACCATGGCGTCCGCCGCCATGCCAATAAGCCCGGAGGCGAGACCAACACCCAGCGTGGCACCCGCAGAGCTGGAGTTGTATGCCATAATACCCGCCCCCAGCGCCGCACCTGCCGCTGCCCCTTCATAACCACGGCTCAGCCAGCTCTGGGCGTCTCGCAGATCCATTTTATCGGCTTTGAGCACGTTGGCCTGAATCCAGTAATAGGCTTTATCCGGAGAGGAGACGACCTGATAGCCTTTGGCTTTCACCGCGTCAGCGACCTTAGCCTGTAGCCCGCTCATGTCCTTGTCAGAGGTGTTTTTGATCTGCAGATAAACGGTACGCTCTGAGGAAGACTCCAGCCAGATGGTTTCACTCATCTGGGTTTTCACCTCAAGGTTACGCTTCTTAATTGCTGTGCTCATCGCGCCGCAGCCGGAAAGGACCAAAGTGGAACTGACCAGAGCTGCAATCATTATTTTTTCCATTTTCATAAGGATTTCCTTGTTATCATTTATATTCAATCTTGAAGTGTTGTACAATTTAAAAGTTTTTTTAACACAGCAATTTCTTAGGATATTTATGGGAATTTTTGAAAGAAAACTAGATGTCAGTACCACGGCTCATTTTCAGATTTTTACTTCGACACCTCCACAAATGAAAGTCTTGAAAAACTTCGGCCTAGTAAAGGCCACCACATCAGAAATAACCGCCAAATACCGTAATGAAGATGATGAACTACTTGCTGCTCTATTTAACGAAGCAAAAAAATTAGGAGCAAACGCAATCATTAATCTTCAGTATACTTCCGGTTCATATCAGAGAAACGGGCATACTTTTGTTACGAGTTATCTGATAGCAACTGGTGATGCTGTTATGCTGGAAGATATATGATTTAACTATTTTTATCCATATACTCTCTGGCCTTATTAAGCAGTTCATCCGGAGTGTCTGCCCCCGGCAGTCGCTCTTGGGTAGCCTTTTCTTCATTAAATTTTTGGTTTTGATATAATTCATCTTTTTTATGATGATTCTGTAATCCAGTATACTGCTGATTTATATCTTGCTCCCCGTCACGAACATTTCTTACAGTCGTATTAATCTGTGAACGATATTCCGACGTCATATCTTCAACCTGATGTTTCACATCATTACGGATATTATTGTCCAATGTTCTTTGGTTAATAATACCCTGATGTAACTGATGGTCAGCCATAACAGCCTCTTTGTTTTCGCCCGACACCACCCCTTCCAATGAGGCCCCAATTTCCGAACGCCCCGATGAGTATGCCGTATCAACAGCCGGCTGAACCTGCTCCTGAACGAACGACCAGGCCAGCTCCCTGCGCTTATCAGCCACTTCAGGTGATGCCGTATCTGTCAGCAGCTTGTCGGCATCATGTGGCGCCTGTCTGCGAACGTACTGCGCAAACTGCTGGTTCAGGTCTTCATTAATCTGGCCGCTCATGCTTTCAGTACGGGACGCCATTTCAGCAAACTCCTTGCTGCGCGCCAGGCTGGTCGCATACTGCTCAAGGCTTTGTTTTGCAGAACTCAGCGAGGCCGATAGCTGATCCGCGCGAGAAGCGGCGTTGTTATCCGTATGACTGCCGGACTCGCTGACCTTGCGGCTGGTGAAGTAATCACTGGCCTCTTTAAAATCCTGAGAGGATTTTGCATCTAGATCATGACGGGCATCCTGACTGGCTCTTGTGCTAATGCTAGCCTGATGAGAATCATTATCTTCGAAATCTCGAGCTGCTTTAACCCCGAACTGTCCTCCAATCTGAGCACCATTTCCAAGAATACTAACCCCCATACCTCCCTTAACATGAGCATCACCGTAAAAACCAAGAGAATCACGTGTGCTTCTTGCCGCCAACTCCTGAGTCGCCTGCTCATTACTGATGTTGTGCCCCTTCGCATAGCTCTCCACCGCGCTGCGCATCTTGCTGACCATCATGGAGTCCTGCGCGCTCATGGTGCTGTCGGCGCCCTGAGTCATCGTGTCGCTGCTCCCCCGGTTGGTGCCAAACTGGCTGAGGGTCTGCCACGTGCTCGACATGCTGCTGCTGAAGCTCTGCATGGCGCTCTGGGACTGCGTCTGCGCCTCACGCGCCATTTCCTGCTGTGCGGAGGCCAGCTGGCGGGCAAAGTTAATGCTCACCGGCAGCTTGCTCGCCGCCTGTGTGGAGTCAGTCACCGTACTGCCATCCCGCATCTGCGTCGACGTCGCCCCGTTAGACAGCTGATGGCTCATCTGGCCGAACAGGGTCGAACTGTTGGTGTTGAAACTGTTCCCGCTGACGTTTTCGGTCTGCATGTTCGCGTAAGAGTAGTTGCCGTCCACCGCTCCCGCAGCCGCCGTCGCCGCCGGGCTGATGGCTGAGGACGCCAGGTGGCTGTAAAGGCTTGAGAAGCTCGAACCCAGACCTTTCAGCATCCCCCACGCCAGCGGCGGAATAAGCATCGACAGATAGCCCGCAGTGGTGGCGAGGTCCGAGTACTTCAGCTGCACCTGCGACAGCTCGGAGAGCACCACCGGTGAACCGTTCGCCTTCGCGTAGAACGTCATGCAGCTGTTCAGGATGGCGTAAAGCAGCGGCCAGCTCTGCACCCACATAATCGCCATGACGTAACCCTTCAGCACGTTAAGCGTGACCGCGTTAAACATGCCGCCCAGCACCATGAGGGGGAAGATACCGATGGTCAGCCCCACAATCAGCGTCTGAGACATAGGCAGGGATCGCAGGGCCACCTGACCGACTGTGGCGTGCGCCAGGCGCTGCTTCTCCATTGAGGTCGTGGTGGCGATATTCAGCAGGCTCGATGTGTCGCCGTTACGTGCCGCATAGCCCATAATCCCCTCACGCAGGGCGTTCATCGTCACGTTCTGCCGGATTATCTGCGAGGCGCTCGTCCCGGAGTTGTAGAAATAGCTGTAGCTTTCCCCGAGCATCTGGTTCAGCAGGAGATCGGGGTTCGGACGTCCCCCAAAGAGCCAGCGCGCGTAATAGCTCCAGCTCTTTCCGCCCGTCTGGGTATCCAGCGCCAGTTTTGGTTTAAGCTCATTTGCGGCCTGTTCGCAGGTCATAAACTGATTGTTCTTGTTAAAAACCCCCCGGAGCGGACTGGGTTTAGAGAAAATGATGGTGTAGGGATCGGTGCTGTTCATCAGCTCGTCCAGGGTGTACTTCCCGTTGAGGAAGATATCCCCCATCACGCAGTTCTGCACGTAGTCCGAAAACAGCGTGGTGATTTCGGGATTCTTCGACAGGAAGTCGGTGCTGCGCGCGACCAGGTTCGCGCCGAACAGCATGCCGGTCTTGCTGTAGGTCACGCTGTCCGGCTGCGAAAAGACCATCTCGTAGCCCTGCACCAGGGCGTGCCCGATGGTGGTCGTCAGCGATGCGGGCAGCGCGAGGCCCACGGGCACGTTATCGACCTTGTACACCTTCGTCAGGTCGCTGTTGTCGATAATCTGCACCGGTGTACGCACGCTGACCAGCAGGGACATCAGAACGATGGTGGCTATCCAGCCCAGCATGTCCATAATGTTATGGCGGCGCAGCCAGGAGATGGCTACGACCAGCACCGAGAGCGCAGTCACGATCCGGCGGATGATGGCCCAACTGTCGGTGTTCATGAAAGTCACTATCGCGTTCAGCGTCTGGCTCAGCCAGTCTCCGCCCGCAATCACGTATATGGCCTGCATCAGCGTGCTCCTCCGAAGTGATAGTTGTTCTGATAGCGCTGAAGCATGCGGGCCGAAACCTGCTGGCGCATGTAGCTCATCTGGCGGTCAACGACCAGCAGCGCGTCCTGCTGCACCTGCACCTGCGCCTGGAAGGACGCGATCTGCCGCGTGGCTTCGTTGAGGTTGTTATTGATGCTGTCGATAACGGCCTGGTCATAGTTACCCGTGGCCATCATGGCCCGCGCCTGCTGCACCATCTCCTGGATGTACTGAAGCAGGATGTCGTAGCCGATGTAGTCCGTCAGCTGGTAGACGAGGCTGTCCGAGACGCCCAGCATCATCGGGTCCACCAGGTACTTGAAGACCGGAATTGTGGTGCTGGAGACAAACCCCTTCTCCTTGTCGGTCAGCGCGGTGTCCGTGGCGGCCTTGTTCTGGATGCTGGAGAGAATGTCCTTTATCTGATTTTTGAGGGCATTCTTTTCGCTGATGGTGACGGTCGCGTCGGCTGCCACCTTCAGGCACTTCTCGCTGTCGTTGCAGTGGTAAATTCTCGCCGTCCCACCCTCCATTACTGCCTTAATGATGTCGCGGTCGGTAGTACGGGCAGGCAGAGGCGTGATGTTCCCCTTCTCATCAAAAATCAGGGTCCCGGTGAGGGTCATGATGAATTCCCTCAGCTCTTTGTTCCCGCTGAACATGCCGTTCTTGCCCAGCGAATGCCAGATGATGTTGATGTTTTTGGTGATGCGCTCTTCGTCCTCTTTCCCGGCCTTATCACGCACCTTGTCGAGGCTGCCCCCCACGGTGCAGCCCTGGCGGGATGCCGCCCAGTCCGCAAACATATTGCTTTCACCGGCAATGTCCTGGCACACCTTGGTCTGGGAGACCTGAGTACGCGGGAACAGCCCGCCGACAATGCCCTGTGCGGCCTGGCAGGAGCTCAGGTTCATGCTGTTGATGTCGCTGGCCATCTTCTGGAGGAAGTCCTTGGCCGTCTTGATTTCCGGCACGGTGGTTTGCAGGGCGAGGTCAAAGAAGTAGCCCGCGGCGTTGGACATAATCTGCTTGGCGAAGCGCTGTAGCTGGTCGCTGTTGATATAGCTGAACGAGCCGAGGTAGGCATCGATGCCCCCGCACCCGGCGTTGATGTCGGGTAACGACATGGAGACCAGCTGGACGGTCTTAACCTGAGTGCGGGCGTAAAGCGAGCCGCCTGTGGCATAGCCCGCCGCCTGCCCCTGCCAGACCTGTGGCTGGCTGGTATTGGACGCAAAGCCCAGCTTGTTGAAGAAGCTGTTCATGTCGCTGTTCACGTCGGCACAAACGGTCGACGAGCACGCAAGAAGGATGCCGCACAGCAGTCCGCGGCGTCTGAAAACGTTTACCATCATTTAGCTCCGTGCATCTGGAGGACGGTGTCCATACGGGCCATAAAGCCCTGTTCGTCCGTCGCCCCCTGAAGCAGCGGCAGGGCTTCAAGGGTATTTACGTTCACGAGAAAGGTGGTCGGGGTTGCCACGGGCAGGTTCGGGAAGAAGGTCTTCATCACCTCCGGCGGCGCGGGCAGGGCTTCCGGAAAGGCCGCATCACCCTGGCCGTCGATGGTGTAGGCCATCACCCCGAAACCAACCTGCTGCGAGAGCGACTTCAGCACCGAGTCGAACTTGTGGCAGTAAGGGCAATGTCCCTGCATGAACAGCACCACCTTCCAGTCGGCCAGGTTGACCTGCTGCCCGTTGCTGAGGCGGTACCAGACGGGTGGTCTGGCGGGCGCGGGCCTTGCAGCGACGGTATCTGTCTGCTGCGCGCCGGTCGTTGCACGTATGCCCTGCGGGTTCCACAACGATTTGATCTCGTCCAGCGTGGAAGCCTGCGTGGCCATACTGAAGATAAGCGCGGCGACCGCGATCGCTGAGTTAGCCTTCATGATGCTCCCCCTCCTCCTGACGCTTCTCTGCCTCGCGTGCCTGCGCGATCCACCGGTTAACGATGCGGTAGCCGCCCCACAGCGCCATCGACAGGCCGATTATCTGCGCCAGCGTAACGGCCATGGACGGGTTGTGGCGCACCAGGCGCGACACGATATGAAACCAGATGCCCAGGCTCAGTACCCAGAGTCCGGGCACGTCAAACTCGGGCAGGCGAAAACGAAATCTGCGCATGGAAACTCTCCCTGTTTTAAAAGTTGGGGGCAAAATCGGTTGAAACGTTGAGGAACTGCTTCGCCAGGTCGTCCTGGCTGATAAATCCGTAAGAAACGGGTTTGACGGTGCCGCTTTTCGGGTCGGCCAGCATCAGGGCCGGGAAGTGGCTGATGCCGAGGCGAGCCGCCTGCCCGCTGTCAATACGGGTGTCCGGCAAAAGCGGATTTACGATGCCGTCCACCGAGACCGGGATAACGCTGAGGTGATAGGTCTCGCGGAAGTTGTTGATCACCTGCGCCAGCTGGCCGTCGATCGGATCCTGGCCGCGGTAAAAGAACATCACGCCGTAATGCTGCGCCAGGGTCTCGATAGCGCGGCGCTGGTCGGCAAAGTCGGCGGCCAGCTGGTTGCGAACCGTGCCGTTGTAGTGGCTGTGCTGGAGGTTATAGTCCAGCTCCGGATGTTCAAGCATCGCCTTTTTGGCGCTCATCGAGAACAGCCCGGCCTGCTGTGTCCAGTAGTTCTGTAGCCGGAAGTACCGCACGAAGTTCTCCACGCCCGGATACAGAATGGCCTCGTACATGGCGCGCTTCGTCGCCTGCTGGAGCGTGGCGAGCTTTTCCATAATGTCCTGCTGTGCGGGGGCGGGCGGCGTAACCGTGGATTCGGCATCAGGACGCCTCTGGCTCTCGTTGTACCACTGCCATCCCGCGTCGTTTGCTGACACTGTCAGGGCTGGCATCACAGCCGTCAGCCCCACAGCAATGCTGATTAACGTGCGTTTATTCATGGGACCTCCTTATTGCGCCTTCAGCTGCGCGGCGATTTCTTCCTGCACCCGCCGGGTCAGGACATCGTTGTCCGGGATGTTCTGGTTGTTCTGCAGGTCTTCGTAGAAGTTCGTGAAGTCCAGCGCGTCGAATTTGATTTGCTGTAACTCGGTCTGGGGGATGCCGCGGCAGTCCGGGCTGCTGGCGCTGCCGAACCCGATATGCAGCTGGCCGTTGCGCCCCTGCTGCTGCACAATCTGCGCAAGCTTTGAATCAAACTGGCAGTAGCTGCGCTTCTTCTCCAGACACACGCCCAGGGCCTTCTTCGAGCAGAATTCCCCGACGCTTACCGTCAGCTTTTTCTCCTTCGCCTTGCCGAGCGCCTTCTCGTCACTGCTACAGCTGGCCAGGCCGACGTCCTGGCCCCAGCCGGAATCCTTGCAGCAGTTGCTGAAGCCCGCCGCAAACTTCTTACAGAACTTCGCGGTGCCGGTAAAGGCGCGGACGTTGACGCTGTTAATCGCAGCCGCATCCTTACCCGCTGCGGCAAGGGCCGCGAGCGCCGAGACCACCGGCGCAAAGTCGTTGTTGCTGCCCTGCTGCGCGCGGTCGCACTCGCCGTCGAGGCAGAACGTGTCTCCGCCGCATATCATGACCTTGCCGGCGGTGCGCGTTTCGCAGGAGTACGTGGCGTATTCATGCAGGCAGCCGCTGCCGTCTTCAGCCGTGAAGGCGCAGCTGCGCGAGGCCAGCGTGCAGGCGGCGTTATCCGTATACGTTTTGCAGCTGCCGTTATCGGCGGCCTGGGTCATGTACGTGTCGCGGTACTGCCAGCAGGCCTGCGTCACCGGATAGGTTATGCCGTCGACGACCACCGTTTTCGTGCTGCCTGGCGAGATGCACTCGGTTTTTTTGAGCGTACCTTCGCTCTTGCTGAACGGACAGGATTCGTTCCAGACCACGTCTGGTACCCATTTTTTGGCGGGAATTTCAATCTGGAGCGTAACGGTGAAGCTGTAGCGCATATTGCTGTGCTTCCAGATTGAATCTGTAGTGGGATTGTTTCTCCTGGTACGAATGGAAAACACCATCCCAGCGCCTTTCTTCAGCTGCATACCGCTACTCAGCACCAGGCTACCGGTATCGTTATCCATGGAAATCAACCCGAAAGGCGTGGTTACTCGCATAAACCAGTTAGGATTACTGAACGCCAGACGTTTATTCCAGGAATAGGTAGCTGTTGCAGCAACAACCTTCCCTGTCACCGGCGCAGTCCATGTTCCTGTGTATCCCGCTTCGGAGGAAGCAAACGAAATATTCTGAGACTGGATAACAATCTGTTTTGTTTCAGATGTATCTTCATAGTGGCCGGTAATGCTGGCCGTGCGCGTACAGGCCTGCTCAACCAGCAGGTCGCGCTCACAGGTATAGTTGGTGAATTCGCTGCGGCTGATGTTCTGCGCGCTGCACTGTAGCTGTCCGGTCTGGCCGATGATGCTGTCAGCGCGCCCCTGCACGTCCTTACTGGCGGTAATGAACGGCGCGTCCTGAGAGATAGTCTCCTTCGGGTTGTTAATGAAGGCGTCGGTCACCGCCTTCGTGGCCTCATTGGTGGTCCAGCCGGTGGCCGCATCTGCCTTCAGCGCCCCGTCACCGGTTGCCGTCACGCCACCGTAGTATTTTGTCTCCGCAGGCGAGGCGGTATAGCCCGGAAGCGTGGCTGACGGGTTGAAGTTACTGAGGCTGCTTTCCCCCTGCCCCTTGATCTGTTTTGCAAAGTCGGAGCCGGCTTTATACTGCGCGTCCGCATCAGCTCTTGCGTAAGCACTGAACGTGAGAGCCAGGAGCGCTAAAAGTGAGACGACCGGTACATGCCGTTTCATGCGTTGCCTCCCTTAGCCAGCAGTGCCCGCGCCTCATCGCGGCAGTCTCCCTGTTCCGCCACTTTCCCGAGCGCCTGCTTCAGGCGGAGGTTGCCGCGGATGACGTCGTGCCCACTTTCGCAGTACACCACCAGGGACGGCACGCTGGTGATGCCGTACTCACGATAGCGGTTGGGATCGATGGCCACGCCGGAGGCGCTGCCTTCCTGGACAAGCGACATGACCGCGTCAGCGGTGGCTTTCATATCGTTGTTGACCATCCCGCGCAGCACGGCGGGAATGTCGTAGCGGCGGGCCTCGGTCAGCATGCGCTTCAGGCCGGTCTCCGGAATGGCAAAGGAGACAAAGTACAGCGCCCCGTGCGTCGGCTTGTCCTGCTGAGCCTCCTGCTGGCGCTGCTTCAGTCCGCCAATAAAGCGGGTGTCCTCTGCCGAGAGCGGGTTCTGCCACACCTGCTGTGAGAGCATGTCACGCAGCGCGCTGTGGTCCTGCGCCCGCAGCTGCTGGCTGACGGTTTCCTGGTCGCGGATGAACGCGCGATCTGACCCGGTGTCTGCTGACGCTGCGCCGCAGAGCATTATGAGCAGTAATCCTGATACGATCCTGATGTTCATGAGGGTGTCCTTTTCTCAGAGGAAGACGCAGTTACGCTTGCGCCAGAGCAGATAGCCGTAGTTTTTCTTCGTGTTCGGCGGGTTTCGCCCCGCTTCCCAGCGCATCACCGTCCGACCGAAGGGATGGCACTGCGCAACGTCCGGATGGGTGTTCACCATCTGGTAGCGCCAGCGGGTCTTGGGGATGATCGGCGACGGATACTCATTGCAGACCTTCGTGTCCTCGCCGATGCTCTCCATGATTTGCCCCTGGCGGTGCAGCTTGAACGCCATGCGCTCGCTGACCAGCACCGACGACTGAAGGGGACTGGACTCGTTGCTCACCCAGCCGTTGAAGGGATACATCGTCCCCTGAGAGCCTGCGCACCAGAACAGCGTGTCTATGGCGGTTTTCGCCGCGCTGGCCATCGCGTCGGCCGCACACGCTCCCTGCGCGATGGGGTTGGCAAAGATGACCGCTTCCGGATTGAGAATGGAGGTCAGGGCACTGTCCCCCCAGGTCGGGTCAATCTCGGACAGGTAGCCAATATCGAGGTCCCCGCCCTCAAGGCATCCCACGCAGGTGATAATGTTCAGCCAGTACGTCAGCGGGTACTTGTACCAGTGGACGTGGTAGAACGCGCCGTTCACCGCCTTGTCCTCTTTCTTCGCAGTTCCCATCCCCATCTTGCCGAGGTTGATGGAGAAGCCGCCGAGGTTCACCATGCAGCCCGGCGATCGGGTCACGTCGGTCAGCGCCATCGGCTCCCAGTACCCGATGGCCAGGCCAATTCGCGCCACAGGCGTCATCGGGCAGATCTGGATGGGGCTGCCGGGGTTCTTCGTATCCGGCAGGTCGCCGCCCGTCACCGATGTGCTGCCGAGCGAGAGCGGAAACATGCAGCGCCAGCAGATATCGGTGATCGGATTCACGAAATTACCGTCACAGGCCGCGTCGGCCGAGGCAGAGTGGCTGTTACCCCAGAGCAGCAGCCCGATGAGTGCGGTAAACAGCGTCCTCATGGCGTGCCTCCCGCATCATGCTCCGTCAGCAGCGGGGGGATAATCTCCACCCGGAGGCGCAGCCCGCTCGGTGCCGCTGTCACCCGGGCCGGAACCTGGCTGATGCCGAACCGCGCGGTGAGCACGCCGTTCTGATCGAAGAAGATCCGGCTGTCGAGCGCCTCCGAGGTCTGCGGGATATTGCCGCGCACCAGGATAATGCGCGAAACCAGCGTGGCGGGCTTCTGGCGCCGGACCCACGCCAGCTGGTCAGGATCGTCGCCGTCGATAAAGAGCAGCGTCTGGTTAAAGGGCACCACCGCCAGCGGGTTAAACACCTGGCCCGCGCGGGCAAAGACGTTGCCGTGCCCGTCAGCCAAATCCCTGTCCACCAGCACGCTCGGATCAAACCAGCGCTTCTCATAGCGCACCGCGCGGGTGATCCCCGCCACGGGAGGCGGGCGCTGCGGGTGATCCCCGCCACGGGAGGCGGGCGCTGGCTGTTGCGCACCACCCGCTCCTTAAAGTCTCCCATCTTTTTATCCATCTCGCCGGACTGCTGTAGCGCCTGAAGTCGCTGCTCAATCACGATCAGCATGTCCGGCTCCGCGACCGGCCACAGGTCGCCCCAGGTACCGAGATCTGACGCGGCAGTAACGGAACTCAGCAGCATCATGCTCAGGGCAAGGGCGCGCATTACGCCCCCTCCTTCATCCGGCGGGCCACGTCGGTCTGGATTTCACGCGTGATGTCCGGTGCCCCCTGCACCACGGCAGGGGCAACGAGGATGAGTCCACGGTGACGTACCTGCCAGTTGCGCAGGCTGGCTTCCAGTGAGGCGTTAAAGCGCTCCGAGAGCGCCTTCGTCTGCGCCTCGTCGAGCGAGCGGCGGCTCGCGCTGTCAAAGAAGGCATCCACGGTAGACTTCATGTCAAATGCGGCCACGGCGGGCATGCTGAGGCGGCAGGTCAGCCAGCTGATGCCCGCGCTGGCAACCAGCGTGCCGGCAATCAGCGAGGCGGTGAGTAACGTGCGTTTTTTCATCGGATTTTCTTCCCTTCATGCTCTTCCAGCCAGCGCTCCAGCGAGGCCATTTCCGGTCCGGACTTTTTCCAGGCCAGCTCCCATACTGCGTCATGAATGCTTGCCCCCTCGCGCCGTCGCTGCTGTACAAACTCGAAGTCGGGGCCGTCCGAGGAGTACATTGCCCGGCTGAGCGGGTCGACGAACAGGCGGTGCCAGGACGTGAGGTGCTCAACGGAGAGCATGAAGCTGCTGAACCAGTTGTCCTTTGCGCTGCCGAAGCGGGCAATCATGTCGCGTTGCAGCTGCGAGTACTGATCCGGGTACAGCTGGTTGTACTTGGCGAACTCCTTGGCCGACTGCTTGAGGATAATTTTGTAGGACGAGTTACCCCATGCCGCGCGCGCGGCGCTGGAGGCCGTATCCGAGTCAAAGTCGACGATATTCTGCGTGATGGTGATATACGACCCGGTATGGCGGCGCGCGGTGCGGTAGCCCTTCTCGATAAACGCCCCGACCTTGTTGTTTTTGAAGTCCAGCAGACGCCAGCCCTCGTCGATCACGTTCAGCTTCTTCAGGCTGCGCGGCGTACGGTACATGCGGTTCTCGATGTAAAGAATGAGCGAGAACATGACGGCCACCAGAAGGGACGGCCTGTCCTCCAGTCCGCCCAGCTCCAGCACCACCATACGGGCGTCGTCCCTCAGGGACGGCTCATCGGAGTTGAAGTAGCTGCCGTAGACGCCGTCGCGGGTGTACTGGGTCAGCAGCACCACCATCTCATCGAGGCGGCTGCGGATGGTCGGTGAGCCTTCATACTCTCTGCTGTCGCGGGCCATCACCAGGTAGTCGACCACGTCATCGATGCGAGACTGGTTTTTCTTCGTAAGCCAGGTGGCCTTCACCGCCTTGAGCAGCAGGCCCTCGTGCACCTCGTCCAGGTTCCCGTTGGGGCTGGCCATCACCGACAGCTGGTCGCGCAGGCGCTCGGCCATCTCATCAATGGTGTCGTCAGTGATGTTGGCAAACGGGTTAAACTTCAGCGTCTCGCCGTCGAGGTATACCCCGCCCATGTTCTCGCACAGGGACTTGTAGCCGTCGCCCATATCAAACACCACGGCGAAGCCGCCGGAGTCGATGACGCTGCGTATCAGGGGCTGAATAAGCCCGGTCTTGCCGGCGCCAGAAGTGCCGCATACCGCCATGTTAAAGTTGGTGTTACCCATGCCGCGGCTGAACAGGTCGATAAACGCCAGCTGATTACGGTAGGTCGGTGCCAGCAGGCCGGAGGTGGCGAGTGGGCTGTCGGCCACCACCGGCGCGAGATTCGCCACGTTAAAGCTCTCGGCGCGCTGCACCACGCCGGACTCGCGCAGCTGCTTAAAGAGACCGCCTCCCGCCATGAACGGCAGATTCACGAGGAAATTACGCATCTGGTTAAAGCGCGGGGAGATCAGCTCAAAGCCGTTCTTGCGAAAACTGTTCAGGACGTCCTGCTCCACCTTCAAGGCAACCTCCTGGTCATCCCGGCAGAAGACGATCATGTTGAGGAAATAGCTCACCAGCGAGGACTGGCCGGACGACAGGCGCTGGCGCAGATCGCCCCACTCCTTCGCCTCCTGTTCCACACCCGGGAAGAACTTGGCGTAGCTGGTTTTGGACTTCTTCTCGAGATCCATAAACTTCAGGTTGGCCTCGTTCTGCGCCTTCACCTGGTCCTCGACGCTGAGGACCAGCGTCAGGATAAACGGGCAGGAGACGGACAGCTCCGGGTTCAGCAGGTTGCTGTAGTTGTCGGCCATGTTCCACAGAAAGGCCATCTCCGGGTTTTTGGTCAGCTGGAAGTTCATGATGCGCGCAGTGCTGTTGCGCCCGTTCTCGCGCAGCCCCAGCGTCATATGGTCAGCCTTCACCTTCAGGTCAAAGGTATCGTCCACGCACTGGTAGTTCAGGTCCTTGAGCGGATCGAGCTCGCGCGCCGTCGGGTACAGCGCATCCGGATTGTGGTTGATCATCTCGCCGGCAATACAGATAAAGGCGTCAGCATCCACGCTGCGGGTGGAAATCTGCGCCCCCTGAAGCGAGGCGCGGATGATTTTCACCTGGTTCTCCATCTCCATTACGCTGGCCTTGCTGCCGCGCTTGCGGGGCACGCAGCAGGAGATATAGACGCGGTAGTTGCGCAGCGTCAGCGGCAGGTTGAGGTGATCGGGAAGCGGGAAACCTTCCTCGGCGGCCTTCAGGTAGTAGGCGCGCGTGATGGCGTTAAACTTCTCGGCCTGTTCTCCCGTCCAGGAGAGCTCGCGCAGGCCATACTCGATGTCGCGCCCGACCAGGTGGCTGGAGACTAGGTGAATGGCCACCGGCACCTCGCGGGGAAGTTTGGTGCGCATCAGGTTTTCCAGCGACGAAACGATGGTTTCGTTGGCCCCGTTGATGGGCTGCGCCTCCAGCATGAAGCCCATCGTCTTCTCGTTCATGAAGAGGCCCGTTTCGGCGTCGTAGTCGCGGTACGGCAGCAGGCGGCTGAACTGCGGGAAGCGCATCTGACCAAGGACGTCATTGGCTTCAGAGGACTCATCGGGCATCTTCAGCGCAGTCAGCAGCGCGTTGACCGTGCGTGTAACGGTATCCAGAGGGTTGCTCATGACTTGTCTTCCCTGTTTTTTTGAACAACGTTTCGCAGGCGTAGCCAGTCGGTGCGCTGTTTCCTTGAAAGACGTTTCCTCAGCACCTCATAACAGAGCGTTGTCTTGCCGCCGCCTGTACTGCCCACAACCATAAAATTTCCCTTTTCGGCACTACTCATGTTCATCCCCACCTCTGATACTGTTTTGACTGAAACTCAAGCCGCTGCTGACACGCTACCGCCCATCCCTTTTCACGTTTCAGGGCACGCGTGATAACGACGGATTGTTGATAAAAAGCCGCCACGTCGGGCGGCGGGAAGAAACTCAGTTAACGCGGGGCTTACCCCAGGCGGACGGTTTAACCACAAAGAACACGCGGCCCGGCTGGTGATACACGTCCCGGGTGTCGATATAGGGGGCTATCCACAGTCCGGCTGTCTTCTCGCCCAGGCGCAGCGGACGCGGGTCAACGATGGACTCGTACGTCGGCTGCGGTGCCACGACGGGGGCGGTCTTACTCGCGGGCTTCACGTCAGCAGAGTGCGCAAACGGATTCGCGACGAAGTGAGATCCGCCGGACGGTGCGCTTCGCGACGCAACGGACAGTGCAGGTACCGGAGGCGGCGTCAGCGGCTGCGCGGAGGCCGTGCGGAAGTTGCCCTCAGCCAGGCGTGGCAGCGAGGCCGCATCCGGCTTTACCGCGCTTTCCTCAAGGCGTTTGGCCTTCTCGTTGGCCTGCTCAATGGTCATGCAGGTGTCGGACGTGGTGGCGTTACATTCAAAATCGCTGGCCGTACCGGCACAGCCGGACAGCATCAGGACGCTGGCCAGGGAGAGTGCGAAAGGGAAAGTCCTGTTCATAAGCGGTTCCTTTGCGTGCGTTACTGAGAGCCGGAGTCCGGCATAAACTGATTCTTGTTAAGCTTGCCCAGCTGGTTCAGCATCTGATCGGTGCTGAAGCCATTGAGGTTGCCCTGCGGAAGGGATGGCGCAGGCACGGGGCTGCTGTCAGCAGCTCCGGCACTGCTCCTGCTCTTCTCCTGCTCCTGCGCAAGCTCCTCGATAGTCTTCAGCTGGAAGCCATCCTGGAAAACAACTGTCACCTCATTGCCTGCCCCGATCGGTATGACCGGGTGATACTGCTCGGCACGCTTGATGTAGTAATCGCTGAGGGTCTGGGCCGCTTTGGAGGCACCGCCACCAATCCCCATATTCATGACGTCACCCGCGCCCAGCGAGGCGGTGGCACCCAGACCGACCGACGGCTGGGAGGCGCTCTGCACGCCCTGCCCGATGCCGTCAACGAAGCCCGCGCCCCACGCCCAGCCCAGAATTTTGCCGTTGCGCATGACCACCTCACCCTTGATGCCGTTCTTGCCCATGAAGCTGACGTGCCCCCTGATCGGCTGGTCGATGGTGACGCCGTTTTTCAGGCAGCTGATGTTGCGGGTGCGCACGATGGCGCGCTCGCTGGACACGTCGCCCCAGGCCTCAAGACCGATAAAGCAGCCGGTCAGGTCGTAGCTTTTGCTGTTGGGCATTTCGACGCGGCCCGTAATGCGCAGCTGCATCGGCACGGTGGACTCGTTGCCGGTTACGGACGCGTTGGCGTCAGCGCCCTCGATCAGCATGGACCTGGCAAAGCTGCCGGACGGGATGTACGGCAGGGAGGGGCCCTTTTTATCCTCGCGGACAAAGCTCTGGCGGCGCAGCTGGTTAGGGACCGGAATGGGCTGGTACTGCACCTGAGGCGGCGGCGTCACGCCGTTACCCGGATAGAACGCGGTCGGCGGAGGCACTGCACCCGCCTGCGTCTGCGGCGGGAAGGACACAGGCTGAGGTTCCCCCTCCGGACCTGGTGCGGGCACCAGCGGCTGCGGCGCGGGTTCGCCCGATGTAGTTACGGGGTTAACGCCCAGCGCGCTGACCTGCGCGGTAAGCGCCGCGTTATCCTGGGTCAGCTTGTCTATCTGACGCTGGTAGCTCGCCTGCCCCTTGCTGAGCAGATCCAGCTCGCGACGCATCTCTTCGTAGTGTTTTTTCATATCAGACGCGGTGGCCTGCATCTCCGTGGTGGCGTGCTGCTGCACCTTCGCGTCAAAGGTGCTGTCGACCACGCCCGTCATATCAGGAGCAGGCTCGTTTTCTCCCTGCGCGGCAGAGGCGCCGTCATAGCGGGCGTCAGCCAGATACCAGCCGCCCCCGCCCACCACGCCGACGCTGGCCAGCACGATGCCCAGCCAGAGGAACTGCTTGCGCTTCACAACGGCGTTAATGCTGGCCATGGTTCGCCTCCCCGCTGCTGATGATGTACACCTGCATCGCGCCGCCAGCCATGAGGCTGCGGGCCGGTTCGGCAAAGAGCACCGCGCGGATACCGTTCTGCCAGAAATCGCTTTCAGATACGCGACGAACCTCAGAGCTCCGGTTAGTGACGCGGTAGCGCACCACCTTCAGATGGTTGCCGACCCAGACGCGCTCGGCGCTGGCCAGCAGGCCCGGCGGCGGCGTCAGCGACTCGCGGGTAACGGGAAGCTCGTACCACCCTTCCGGCAGTCTGCCGCCCAGCAGGTGCTGGCTGAGGGAGACCAGCGTGGCCTCATACGGTGAGGATTCCTCCCAGCTCCGTGCCGCCTCTCCCGTACCGGACAGCTCGCTGACCAGGCGCACCGTTCTGCCCGCACCCGCACGCGGTACGGCACGCACTGAGAAGTTCAGGCCCCGCTCGGTCTCAAGGATGAAGGTGAACGGTTTCTTGTTCAGGGTGCTGACAATAACGCCACCGCTGGCCGTCTGCTCCTGGCGGGTCAGCTCGCCGTCGAGGCTGGTGAGGGCCGTGACGCGATCGCCCGCCACGGTGAAGAGGTTGGGATCGGTATTGCTCAGCGCGATGCTGGCCTGACCGCCGTTGGAGAGCGGTACCACCGTCGCGGTCTGCGCCTGAGGCGCTGCGATGCCGTGGCCACAAACGAAAAGCAACAGCGCGGGCAGGCTGTGGCGCTTATTTCTTCTCATCGGTGATTTCTCCAAAATGGCTGAGCCAGCTGATGCCGTCCTCGCGCTCAAACGTGAGCACGTAATGCTTCATGTCCGGATAGGGTTTAGAGTCGCCTATCCAGGTTTTCAGCTGTCCGCGCACCTCCACGCGGCTGATGGCGGGATACACCTGCACGCTGGTCATGTAGAAGGCGGAGTTAACGTTGTTGTCCTTGATGCGCTTCGCATCCCCGGCAAGCTTGATTTTCAGATCGTTCTGCGCGGCGGGACGAACGTAGGTGAGCAGCTGCTCGTGAGACGCGTTGACGGTTTCCGGCGTCACGTTCAGTCGCAGGGCAATAAGCGAGAGCGCCAGCTGTTGCAGATAGGAGGCATCCGACTGGTTCTGCGACACCGCGAACGGCGCGCGAAACAGCATCGGTGTGACCACCGTTTTTTGTTCGTTTTGCAGGCGGTAGTTATTCACGCCCTGAATAACGTTCGTGATGCTGCTCAGAAGCAGCAGCGTGCCCATCGAAATAAAACCGATGGCAATTACGCGCTGGGTACTAAGGCGAGCTCCATGTTCCATGTATTCGGTTCCGTTTATTTAATCCACTGGCGGTAGCAGGAGTCCGGGACGTCGTGAAATATTCCCCGCAGCAACGCGGTCGGCATATACCAGTACACGAGGTCGCGCAGCCAGGCGCTTCCCCGCCCTTTCTTGAGTTTTTTTATTGCGAGATACGCCAGCACCGCCGCAATAATTCCGGGGATGTAGTGCTGGGTCCAGAAACCCCAGCCGATACACACGGCGGCAGGGATCAGCTCGTCCACGGGCAGGCCAAACCAGCGGCTCTGGTTGGTCAGCGTTTCCGGAAATCGGTATTTTTTGAGAGAGTCGTCAGCCATATTTCAGTCCGCATGTCGGCTGGCAGCAAAATAAGCCGCCAGCCGTTTTCAGGGCAAAGCAATCCCCTGAGCGCGATGCGCCCATAAATACTTTTTCAGGTATTAAATGGAGATCAGTACTAACCCGTGAGGGGGATTAATATCCGGCAACGGACATACCAACCGTCACGAACACCGACAGAATTGCGAAGCCAGCAAGGAACTTCAGGTTCTTGGTGGTCATATACATGACGGCCCCGACGAGTACCTCGGCGAGGATCACCCATTTGACGACGCTGGAGTCCTTACCGAAGGTGCCCTTAACGGTATCGTCACCACTCGCCATCAGATCTTTACCCGTGGAGGCAGCCAGTACGGTTTCAGGGAAGAATGCCGCGACAGCAGCAACGGGCAGCGCAACTTTCAGTGCCTTAAGGAAACCCAGCTTGCTGAATTTCTTTTTAGCCGGAGCAGAAGTTACGTCATTCATTACAGATACATCAGTCATTTCATTAGTCCTTTAATCAAACATTTATTACTGGAAAAATCTTAAGTTACTCATCACTATGTTTACTTAAATTATTAGGTATCACCTCCGCCATTTCAGAGTTATAGAAGTCAGGGTATTTCTCCAGGTGGTCACGAAGCCTCAGCAGAGCTTCCTGCGACTTTGAACGACCACTTCTGTCTTTTGCCTTAAGGAGTCGAAGGTCTGTATCGGGGTCCAGATAAATAGACATGGTTATGTTTGGACCTCGGAGCCTTTGGCGTCGAATCATATTAATCCCTTTGTTAAGAATTCCGTGAAGCAATCCTGCCATGGCAATTCCAATTTAAGCAATACCGAGATTTATACACTACTTATTTAACGATCTATTAACATTAAGTATTTTTAAAACAACCTTTACCATTTTGAAATATGCATTTTCTTTAAGACAATAAATCCTGAATTCGTCAAAATCGATAAAACTGGTTTTCAGTTTATTTTTAACACTTGACATACGATTAGAAACTGCTGCTTCAGATACTCCAAGCGCTTTAGATATCGTATTGACATGAAAGCCTATCATATAAAATGATAAGGTAACCATTTGCCTCGTTGTTAACTCACTAAGAAAAGCATCCAAATTGAAGCCATTATATGTTATAACATCTCTCACTTTGAAAAGTGCTTTATAGTCTGGAAAGTAATTTATAAACCACACAGCGAACAGTGCATTATCAATAACACGTATTTCTATGCGCAACTGGTAATACTCGCCTTTAAAGCTAAAGGTTCGACAGATTGCAGTGCCGGGTCCCATCATGAACGATTCAAGTTCTATACTTGATAACTCAAGTTCAATCTCATCTTTATCAAAGCTAAATCCCGCATAATCCTTAGATGCCGGATGAAAGAAATGGTGAAATGCATCATTTTTATAAATTACTTCGCGGAACTGATTGCGGATACAGACAGGAAGTTGAGAGTTACAGTAAAGCCTATCTACGAGCTTAATGGCATTATCAAGATCTAGTGATTGACTTACTTGGGCAGGAACATTAGGATCGCGCGCACTCATAGAGCCTCCTTAGAAGGTTTTGTGGGTAGCTGGTAAGGAGGGGCCTAATCCCTCCTTACCAGCGAATCGGCAATAATTGCCGCATCAAATTTTAGTTAAGTCACACTTAAAATATACCTTTACCTTCGGTTATTGTCATTAGAAAATCGCAGATCAATATATTTTTTTATTTCAGTTTTATAGTTAATCATTTTCGGAATTTGCATCATTTTCCGGAAAGAAGTTATTTACTATCGCCTGAACATCTTCACGTATGTTCTGCACCATCGACCTGAACTCAAACTTTTCGTACCCGGTCAGATGAGGACTCAAGGATTCCATTGCCAGCAGCTTGCTGGTAATAAACTGTGATTTAAGGACAGCTGCGAGAATCGTTTTATTGAAAAGCATCTGATTGAACGGAGACTCCTTGCGCTCCATCTGCGCCTCATAAACCCTCAGCCCCAGCTCAACGAGCATTGAGATAACGCTGGAACTGCTCACATCCTCTTTTCTGGCACCCTCTGCCCGCCGCTGTTCGACAATTGCGTTTATTTTATTGACCACGTCATCGCTTACGTATGCCTGTATTTTTGCCATAACTTAGATCCTTTTATTATGCTGTGGAAGAATAACTTTTCGACTCCTGAACAGCGCCGTTTAACCGACAAAGCTCAGGCGGATTGCCTGCGATTCATCCAGTAGTTTTATAACGAATCGTCGGCGATTCACATGGCAGATTGCCGGCGAATCACTATTACCTAACTTCATGAAAACAATATTGTGAATCGTATATGAATCGTTGACGGATCTCCAGAGATTCATACAGTAGTCACAAGTGAACCTGATTAGTAATTTAAAATAAATTATTTCAAATTATTCAAACGCTAAGTTACTGAACTGAATAGCCAATCAGCAAAAAGTACGTTTTGCGTGGGGTGTGGTGATTTTGTGGTGAGGAGTGCATATTAGTTGAATACGGCTCCGGGATGGATTAACGTATTTCCGGCATCGTGCCCGGAGGAAGAAATGAAACGGATCGTCACTATTGTTATATCGCTGATTATATCTGGCACGCTCAATGCCGCAGACTGTTTCGACATGGCGGGGAAGGATTACAGAATTGATCCGGATTTGCTGCGTGCAATATCCTGGAATGAATCAAATTTCCGCACTGATGTTAAAGGATACAATCCTGTTTCGGGGTTTGGCTCCGGACTCATGCAGGTGGACTCCCAGCACTTCAGCGAACTGGCCCGTTACGGAATAAAACCCGAGCACCTGCTTTCTGACCCCTGTATGAATATCTACACAGGAGCCTACTATCTCGCGATTGCATTCAGGAAGTGGGGAGTTAGCTGGCAGGCAGTGGGCGCATATAATGCAGGTTTCAGAAAAACAGATAAGCAGGCTCAGAGGAGATATGAATACGCCCGTAAAATTGAGGCAACGTACAGGGCCATCAAGGAGAGTAAAAAATCCGGTGCCATCGTTAAGAAGTAAAAAAAGGCTCATTTATGAGCCTTTTTTTACTTCTTAACGGTCAGTCAATTGCACGCCAGATTAAAGCACGCTGAGGGTGTTTAATTATACTGATGTAATCCTTGATGGCATCCTGACGGGCAATTAACCCATCACACATCTCTGAACAGGTCGGTCCCATTTCTGACAATTTCCATGACAGCTGATTCATTACCATCAGCGTGGCAATGATACCCGCAGCCTGAGCACTGACTTCAGCGCTGAAATAGTTTCCGGGGATATCCAGTTTAAAGTTCAACTCTCCGGCGGGAGCAATAAATCCCGTGATCACCTGCGTGCTGATTATCGTGTCCGCCGCAATTTTTCCCTGCAAGCCTTTTGGGATGAGAAAATAATCCCAGTTTCCGCCGTCATAATCAGAATGACGGCGTAACCAGTCAGCAACCAGTGTGTCACCTGCTGGCGAGCAGAACAGAAACGGAACAACTTTTAACTTTGTTTTTGGCTGAACCACACGGCAGCTTTCCGTAAATTCCTGATAAAAATGTTCGGCTGATTCATTAGTGGCGGTGTTGACGTTTTTCGTGCGCATTTTACATTCTCCCTGTCTGAATAATTAATGTTCGACTTCATCACTGAGCGGCGAAGGGCAATGAGCAACAGGCAATTTTTAAATCCAGGGGCGCGAAGCGTTTATTTACCCCTGTATTTAAAAAGGGAATGTTGCTAAAAGCAGCCCTCCGCGAATTGATGAAGCCGGACGATTTCAGACAGGAAAATGCGCACGTTCCGGAATGAAGATTTGCCATCGGCGAAGCGTCATTCCGGTCATTAAAGTGATGGAAATGTGATGTATATCACGGTTTAAGCGGCGTGTCCTGACAGGGACACAGCAAGCGCGCCCTTGACGTCAGCCATCAGACCATAGCGCCAGCCCGAAACCCGCAGGGGTTCGGCGGAGCCTGACGGGTGCGCAAGCAGCTGTCTGGCATAGTTGGGCTCGACGACCCGGCCGGAACGGACGGGGAGCCGAAGGGGGCCATGGTCCTGCCTGTTTTGTCCTTCAGGAGATACAGCAGAAGAAAGAGCACAGAGAAGAACAGCAGGCAGATGAGATACCAGAGAGAACCAGAATTGAAAAAAGAGCCAAACAGTACACGCAGAACGCAGAAGGGCGGCGCGTCAGCGCAGCCCTTTTCGTTCGCCCCGCAGGGGCGTGATGTTTTCGCGGCGCAAAAGGCAGGGTTATCCCCTGCCCTGCATACGGTTAAGCGGCCTGCGTAAGTCCCTGCAAAAATTTGCGCATGGCAGCTACACGGCGCTGATCGTCCAGGCGCTTCTCAAAGTTGTTGATATAATACACCGGCGTATATCGCACCCTGTGAAGCTGCATTGTGAGCGTATTGCCCGTAACCACCTCGGCGGGAATACCCAGCAGGGAAAGCTGGATAAACGCCATATCAGCAGCGATCGGGTCGATATCGATGCAGCTACCAAACATTTGCTCAGAGGGGTTGTAGCCCGCTTCAAGCAGATATTCCGCATACGCCACAATCATCCCTGCCGCGCCGCTTGCCGGATCGCTCACCGTCACAAACCCTTCACGGCGTATCGTCTCGTCAACGTCCGGCCTCAGCAGCTTCGCCAGCAGTGACTGGACGTTATAGGGCGTGAAATACTGCCCGTTCCGGTCGTCGCCCAGCTCCAGTTCCATGAAGATCGCGCCGAGAAAGTCATGGAATTTCGCCTCCAGCGCGCAGACCATCAGGCTGAAAAGCGCGTGAAAGTTGCTGATATCGCTTTCGTCGTACTTCGCGCAGATTTCACGGCTGCGCTCTATGTTCTCCGGCGTTCTGATCCACGCCATATCAAGCTCGCTGGCCGCCAGCGTGATGAAATCGCTGAACACCTCCCAGCGGCGTAAATTACGGGCGGTGTCCATAAACACGGTGACAAACTGGCGGCGGGCGTCCTCGATGGCCATCATACGGTGCGGTATTGCCTGCACGTTCACGGCGGGCAATGCGGGCTTAACGGGAATGACGGGTGCGGCCTCTTTCGCCTGGTCAAAGAAGCTGGCAAAACTGAGTTGAGACATAGTTCCTCCTTAAATGCCGCCCCTGCGGGGCGGCTCCTTCGTCAGTTACATGCCCGAGTCAGTTCGAGCGTGCGTAACACCTGCCCCCATTCGCTCCCGCGCATGGCAGGAATACGAACGGCGCGCCCCTTTCTGCGGCATTTTGCGATATGCCTGCCCAGCGCCCGCATTTCGATGCTGAGATCCTCCGGCGCGATCTCCTCGCGCTTAATCCGCACCTGCTTTTTCACGGTCTGATTTTCTGCCGCGCAGATCTGGACATAAAGGGCGGTCGGTGTGACAATCGACGCTCTACTGAAATGATTCATAGATGTTTCCTTTTAGTTGAGGCCGGATTCATCGTTTAGCGGCGTGGAATCCGGCGGGATATGGCAGACGAAAGTCTGCCTTTTTCATTTCTGGCCTGTGGTTTTCGGGCTGAACACCTCCTTAACTTTCCGCACGATGTCGGCGTGGTTCCTGTTGCTGTAGTCCTGCATACGGAAGTAGCGCAGACCGCAGCGCACATAGATTTCCGTGACGTTCCCGCAAATCATCTCCTGAAGCATGAAGGTTTCCGTGTCCTGCGCCGTGTTGCACTGCCAGTTCATCGGGTACATGCGTCCCGCCGCCTCATGAAACGCGGTGACGTCGATTTCAACGGGCGCGGTAACGTATGATCTTTCGCGGCTCAGCCAGTACGCGCGCTCGGCCTCAGCGGTTGCGTGAATGCCGGATTCAGCGCAGGATTCTGTCAGATGTAAATGCATGGTTATGTCTCCTTTGGTAAGTGGCGCTTATGTTTCGCCGTGGTGGTTATTCGTCGAACGTGATGCCGGAAAAGTGCGCCATCAGGTGCAGCATGTCAGCAATCTCGTCGACTTTTTGCTGAATGGCTGGCGTGGCTTTGATGATGTGCGTCACTGCGGTTCTGAGTTCCTTCATATAGCGCCCTGCAGACTCGCCCAGCGCCGCTGTATCTGCGCTCCCCTGATACTTCAGCAGGGCTTTACTGACGCGGTTTTGCAGTGTTCCAAGCTCGATGAGCGCGCTTTTCTCCCATTCGTCGAAGCTGAACGTGCTGCTGGTATTACCGGTATTGATGTTCATGATGTTTCTCCGTTGTCGCTGGCGGCATCCTCTGCCGCCACGGTTGAAATTAAAGGGTGGTTACTGCGTGAGCATGGCGTATTCAAAGGCCATACAGTCTTTCAGGCTCTTGTTCGCATATGCCCATGCCGCCTTTCCTGTTTCACCGTACAACCGAACGGCCTGAGCCTTCGCCTGTAGCCACGGCTGGACGACGTGGAATGAGAGGAGCGGTTTGTCGGTGTGCCAGTCCATCACGGCTTCATTCCAGACGTTTTTGCTCATGGCGCACAGGATGTTGCAGACCTCTTCCGCCTCGTCGCTTTCTGAAAGCTGCAGGTTCCAGACCTGGCAAAGTTCCAGCAGGTAAGAGCGCTGTTCTGCGATAACGCATTCAAGACGGCTTTTCGGGTCTGTACCCCATCTTCCGGTAGATTCTGAAGCGGCGGTTTTGACGTTCTGTGTGTGCATTCTGGTTTTCTCCTTGTCTGGTGATGTTTCCATCTCCCGGTGAGTTCTTCGCGGCAAGGGCAGAGGAGCAACGGCGACAGGGAGCAGCGCAAGGGGCGACGACGGAAAGTTTTTGCCTGCAAAAAGTTTATGGCGGCGTGCATTTCACCCCTTGCGGTGTGACCAGCCGGTGCTACGACTACGCCCTCCGCGCAGAACCCACGGGAGGTGGTTCGCCGGAGGGCGGGAGGATGCACACACGCCGGAACGTGAATCACCGCTGGCGAATCGTGGTCCGGTCAGAGGAGCAGCGGCGGCTTTACCGCCGGTGCGGTTGAGGCGGCCTGACCGGAACGGTCGGAGCAAGCCGTGTTATTGACGTCGCGTCAGGGGTGGAAACCCGCTCCCGGAGGGTGCGGGCAGAGACAGCGAGCTGGCTCTGTGCGAAGCATGACAGCCCGCCCGGACGCCCGATCCGGCAATCAGCCTCACTACCCGGAAAACACATGAGCCCAAAAAAGATTACCGCAACGCTGAGAGTAGCTAACTAACAGAAAAAAAGGAGTCCGCATGGAAAACGGAAATGATCCTACGTTAAGCCTGTTTTTGAGCTGGGATGACGGGCAGCTGTGAGCGAGAAGCGGGCACTTCAGCTATTGTGGTTTACGAATTTGCGCTTACGATGTTTCCTGATTAAAGCTAGCGAGAACATCGTTTTTTTGTATCGCATAATGCTTTTACGGGGAGTGGTTTAGGCTAAAGGAGGAATCAATGTCACATTCGTCATCAAGAAGAAAAGTTCTGGCCGCAGAAGGCCTTCTTGCGCATAGAGCGTCACATGCAAGGAGTTGCGCTAACCATGTTGCGAATAGATTGGGCATAACCCGCAGCGAGCTATTGATGAAGATTGAGAAAGATACAGGGGCGAGTTTGATATCGCCGCTTACAGAAGATGAGTTAATGAAAGCGTTTTATTATATGGAAAACCTTTAGGAGCGACTGCTGTGAGCGAGGAGCGGACGATGAATTGGCGCATTCATGTGCGTCAAATCTGCAGCGACTCAAATATGACGATACTCAATATCAGAGATAAGACACCAGACCCGCGTATGATCGTCTCTGGCGCCGCAAGTCGAGCGATCAGCGCTCCTGCCACTCCGTCAAACTCGACGATATGTATTCCACCTCTCTGATCTAAACCAATCTCAGCGAAGGCGACGATACAACTGGAGAAGAATCTATGCTCTCAAACCCGCATCGACTGCTGGCGAAGATTCCCGCCGTCACGACTTGCCATATTTCCGGGGTCAGGCAGTGCAGAATCCGCGAACGGCGATCTTCTGGAACAGGTGCGGGCTGGTCACGACGGATGAAGGATAAGCCGGAAATTTCGCGAGAAACCCGGGATCAGCAAAGGCGGCGCGGACTGCTTCGGTGGATTCCCACACTACATAGTTCAGGTAAGTCGGGCTATCGCCGTCGCCCGATGTAGTTGCATGGAAATGAAGCCCGATGCCTTCGTTATGACTTCTGCAGCCGCCCGGAAAGCGTCCAGAAAGCCCGCTTTGTCGGCGGGATCGATGACCGTAATAAGTTGATTAGCACGAGAGGTGCGGCCGCAATACCGAGTTGGCGGTCAAACGGAAATTTTTCGTCTAAAGGTGTGAATGGTTTTATGGCAGCCATGGTGGCGCTCCTGTCTAATGTGAAATTGAACCGGGTTGATCGATGCTGCCTGCACTCAGACGAGCATCGACTGCTGAGCGAAAATACCTGCCATCACGCCCTGCCATGTTGCCGTGGTGACCGAGGGTATTCCGGGGTTGGCAAGGTCACCGGCGGCGTAGATACCGGGCATGCTGGTTTCGCGGCGCTCGTCGGTCCTGAGGGCGATGCCGGTTGGCGTATTGATCGTGGCGAGGCCCAGTGCATCATGAAGGCTTGCGGACGGACTGGTACGCGGATGCGCGAACAGGATATCGACTGCGACATCGGGGCCGGTATCGAGCCTGATGGTGGCTCTATGGCTCCCGTGGCGTGCGATTTCGGTGATCCGGCCATCAACGAGAGGTACCTGGCGGGCCGCCAGATCGGCCCGTATGTCGGGGGGGATGTCGTGACCATTGCTGAAGACCGTTAACCTGTCGGTCCAGTCATGGAAGAGCCTGACCTGATTCATCGACTGCGGGCCAGACCAGACGAGGCCCCAGTGCTGGTCAGCAACTTCGAAGCCGTCGCAATAGGGGCATGGGATGACGGTTGTCCCCCAGCCTTCAGCAAAGCCAGGAATATCAGGCATCTGGTCAACAACGCCATAGCTGAGGATCAGGCGGCGCGCACTCAGGGTTTCACCATCGCCAGTGAGGATGGAGAAATTGTCGATGGTACCGGAGATGCTGTCCGCGCGGGCATTAACCATCCTGATAGCAGGGTAGCGTGCGAGTTGCTGCCGCGCCGCAGCCAGGATGTCGGACGGTGGCTTGTCATCGTGGCCGAGTACACCGTGCGAGCGGCTAGCGAAGCGGTTGCGCTGAAGGCCGGTATCGAGAACGGTGACCGTGCGACGGGCACGGCCAAGCTGCAGGGCGGCGGCGAGGCCTGCAAAGCTGCCGCCGATGATAATGACGTCATTCATGGTGATTGGCTCCGGGTTTTGGATGGAGGTAGATGGGCTGTGTCTGGCGCAGCTTGCATATTTATGAAACTGCGTGGTATCTTAATCATGCAATTATGATACTGTCAAGGACTATATTTAGTGACTAATAAAAACAGCCAGACCCGGCGAGGCCGGCCCGTCAACGAAGCGCTTGGCCAGATAATCATCGACGCCGCGTCCGAACTCTTTGTGGAATTAGGATTTCAGGCGACGACACTGGACAAAATCGCCCAGCGAGCAAAGATATCCAAACTCAGCATCTATCGGCACTTCGATAACAAGGAGGCGCTGTTCAGTGCGGCCATCGTGGCTGGCTGCCATCAGTTGTTTGCACCACAGGCACTTCTTGAAGGCGTCGATGGTTCGGTTGAAGATCAACTGATGGCGGTGGGATCATTACTGCTTCGCACGCTGTTGAGATCAGACGTCAGTAGTGTCGAAGCCATGGTCATGGCTGATAAGACGAATCAAAAGTCGCTAAGCAAACTCCATTACGAAGCCGGACCCGCTCATGTCATCGCCCAAATCGAGGTCCTCCTGCGTCAGTTGCACGCTAAGCAGCTTCTGAACGTTCCAGATCCTCTTCAGTCCGCTCGCTTGTTTGCCGCGCTTTTCAAAGGCTCCGACCTTCTGATGATCGCGCGCTTTGATGAGACCAGAGCAGAGGATGACAACGAAATCGAATCTTATTGTCGGTCAGCCGTCACTATGTTCATCGCTGCGCACGGTGGCATCCTGGGTACGCTATCGCGGATTTGATCCTGCCACATATTCCCGGTTCCATCCTGGTCGCAACGTAACGCCCAGGCGTCTTAGCTGGCGCCTGCAAAGATTGCTGTCAAGATAAGGTTCATTCAGATGACGATCTGAAATTGACATCAAGCGTATGCACGGGTTTCATTGCCACTAACAGGACCTTAAGAATAAAAAGATAATCATCAATCTGCACTTCTGTTAAATGAATGAATGGTGAAATGTTAGCCAGCGCCACGTGTCTGGTTGTAAAGTTTATTTTTTTATCCGTCTGGGGTGAAATTACCTGACTGCTTATTGATGGCCATGCTTCCAAAAAAAAGACTAATTGTGATTTTCGGTACTCGAGTTTTTCCTGCGGGTTTTTAGAGGAAAATGTTCCTGTCGTAATGATAATGGTATCTGCTTCGTTAATTACCGCCTGAACATCATCCTGAATCCAGCAGGGAAACTTCCTTGCCAGCAGGTTTGCGCGCTCATGATCTCCGGATGAAAGAAAAACATAAGCGTGAGGGTCAAGGCGGAATAATTCAGACAGAAAGATTTCAGTCAGATCATTTATTCCAAGAATGCCAATTCGCGTCATCATATAGCCACCGTTTTTCCGTTACGCTCATTTGAATAAACAATTTTTTGCTCGTACTGATAAAACCAGCGGACTCCTTTAACCGGGTTTATTTGCTATTTCGTCAGGTAATGACGTTTGCCACCCACCGCCCAGCGCCCTGAATGTCGCCACTGCTGCACGGGCCGATTCTGTCTGCGCCTGCGCTCTGGCATCGGAAGCCTGGAGAAGCGTTTCATCGTTGTGCAGCACGTCAATCAGGCTGGCTGTTCCTTGCTGAAAAGCGATAAAAGAAGACTGTCGGGCACTGGACAGGGCGGTTTCACCGCGGGTCAGTGTGGCTGCCTGTGTCTGGCGATTGACCAGTGCCGAGAAGGCATTCTCAACATCTTCGGTTGCGCGTAACACTGACAGACGATAAGCGGCAAGCGCTTCTGCTTCCTGGCCTTTAGCCTGTTCTATCTGGGCGTTAATACGACCAAAGTCAAAAAGCCGCCAGCGTAATCCCAGCACACCCGACGACTGGCTGGCACCGGCAGTGAAAAGATTATCGCCTGACACTGCCGTTGCGCTGCCAAGCAGCGCGTTAAGGGAAAACTTTGGATAATACTCGCTGACAGCCACACCGATACGTGCGCTTGATGCGGCCAGATGACGCTCGGCGACAATAATATCGGGCCTACGGCGAAGCAGATCTGCAGGCGTACCCATTACGGTGATTTCGGGTGTCTGCGGAATAGCACCCGGCAAAGAGAGTTGAGCCCTGTGGCTCCCTGGCGGGGTACCGAGCATAACGTCCAGCGCATTCATGGCGGCATCAAGCCCGTTTTTCAGATCAGGTACTGTTGACTGCACCTGTGCCAGCGCGCCTTCAGCCTGGCGGACCTGATATTGAGGAGCCAGCCCTTTGGTGTATAAACGCTGAATTTTTTCCAGAAGTTGCTGTTCTGTGATGACCTGTTTATTCGCAATATCCAGACGGGTCTGTAATCCACGCAGGGTGATATAGATATCCGCAGTCTGCGCGGCGACAGCAAGACGTGTCGCCGCGATACCGGCCTCAGAAGCCTGATAATCGGCCTGGGCCGCCTGTCGGCTGCGCCGCAGGCCACCGAACAGGTCTATCTCCCAGCCTGCATTGAGATCGGTTTCATAGGAATTGCCGTAGCGATTATAATACGGCGTTGAATTGACCACCTGACCCAATGGTGTTTCAACCGACTGATAGGCGCGCGCCGCTTGCCCACTGACACTCCCGGACGGTAACAGTGCCGCTGTTGCGGCTCCCAGCCCGGCCCGGGCCTGAGTCATTCTGGCGGAAGACTGTGCAAGGTCGAGATTTTGCTCAAGTGCATCTGAAATGAGCCTGCTCAACAGGGGGTCTCTGAAACCCTCCCACCAGACAGATAAACTGGCAGGCAGGGAAGTGCTGCGTTGCTGTAAGGCTGATTGAGCCTGATAACGCTCCCCAAGCGGAGCCGCAGGGAGATGGTAATCTGGTCCAACGGTACAGCCTGCCAGAGTGAGGGCACCTACAATGAGTGCAAGTGTATTTAGGGAAAACATGAAGAACCCTTGAGTCGAATGTGAATTGTGACTACATTACCAAATGGTCACTCGTTGTCAATCAGGCTTCATTGAGCTAATATGGAAAAATGACTAAACAAATGAATGAAACTCCTTCCAGGGGACCTTCCGATCATAATGTCCGCGATCAGGTCGTTGACGCAGCCACTGAGCATTTCGGTCACTTTGGCTACGAAAAAACAACTGTCTCAGACCTCGCCAAAGCAATTGGTTTTTCAAAGGCTTATATCTATAAGTTTTTCGATTCCAAACAGGCTATCGGAGAAGTGATCTGTGCTAACCGGCTGGCAATCATAAGGGACATTGTCAACGCAGCGATTGTGGATGCGCCCACAGCCTCAGAGAAAATAAGGCGGTTATTCAGGGCATTGTCAGAATCCGGCTGCGATTTATTTTTTCATGACCGTAAGTTGCACGACATCGCGGCCGTTGCTGTGCGTGATAAATGGCCCTCAGCACAAGCTCATGAGCAGCTCCTGCGGCAGCTTATTGAGCAGATCATTGTTGAAGGGCGACAGGCTGGTGAGTTCGAAAGAAAAACGCCACTGGACGAGACGGCGGATGCGATTTTTATGGTCATGCGTCCCTATATTAGCCCGGTTCTGCTGCAATATAATCTGGAAACCGCCCAGGCAGCGGCGGTGTTGCTGCCATCACTGATTCTGAGAAGTTTGTCACCCTGACATTGTGACTATTGACAAATTTAGTCACAGGTATAAATATGGGTTCCTGTCCTGTTTAATTAATTAAGGGAACCCATGCTCGGGCTTAAACCTGTCACCTTTGCTGTCTGCCTGTTGCCGTTTGCCCTTGTGGCCTGCGGTGATGCTTCCGATAACAGCGATCCACGCAGTCTGCCACCTCTGGTCAGGTCTGCCGCAGCGATCAATGCAACCGACTTTTCCCGCGCTTTTACGGGGGTGGTTGTTGCACGAATTCAGAGCGACCTTGGTTTCAGGGTTCAGGGCAAAATCCTGGAACGTCTCGTTGATACCGGCCAGGCCGTAAAACGTGGCCAGCCGTTAATGCGTCTGGACCCGGTTGATCTGAGCCTGCAGGCTCAGGCTCAACAGCAGGCTGTCGCCGCAGCAAAAGCGCGTGCCCGCCAGACAGCGGATGACGAATCGCGTTATCGCGGTCTGGTCACCGCAGGCGCTGTATCGGCATCCGCTTACGATCAGATTAAGGCTGCCGCAGACACGGCCAGGGCTGACCTCAGTGCCGCCCAGGCGCAGGCGAATGTGGCGCAAAACGCCATGAGCTACGCGGTCCTGGTGGCCGATGCTGACGGCGTGGTCATGGAAACGCTGGCCGAACCAGGTCAGGTGGTCAGTGCCGGACAACCGGTTATCCGGCTTGCGAGGGCTGGACAGCGCGAAGCGGTCGTCCAGTTGCCTGAGACGCTGCGCCCGGTAGTTGGAAGTGCGGCACAGGCCTCACTGTACGGCAGCGATACACAATCTGTTTCCGCGACACTGCGGTTACTCTCTGATGCAGCCGACCCGCTAACGCGCACGTTTGAGGCAAGGTACGTGCTCAACGGTCCCATGTCTGGCGCCCCTCTGGGATCCACTGTCACCATCCATATTGCGCAGAGCAGATCATCCCAGCCGTTGCTGCAGGTGCCTTTAGCTGCCGTGTTTGACGCGGGTAAAGGCCCGGGGGTCTGGCGCATTTCAGGCAATCCCGCCAGAGTGACATGGCTGCCCGTGCAGGTCGTCAGCCTCGGGGATGATGCGGCAAGCGTGACCGGCAGCCTTAAGCCCGGCGAACAGGTCGTGGCGCTGGGGGCTCATCTGCTCCATGACGGTGAGACTGTCCGGCTGGCGAAGCAGAGCGATGTCAGTGTCGCCGGGAGTCGTCCATGAGCCGCGGGCGCTTCAATCTTTCCGCGCTCGCGGTGCGCGAGCGTTCCATCACACTGTTTCTCATTCTGCTGATTACGGTTGCCGGTATTCTCTCGTTCCTTGGACTGGGGCGCGCAGAAGATCCGCCTTTTACGGTCAAGCAGATGACCATCATTTCTGCCTGGCCAGGCGCGACGGCTCAGGAAATGCAGGATCAGGTAGCCGAACCGCTGGAGAAACGTCTTCAGGAGCTCAAGTGGTATGACCGTACAGAGACCTACACGCGTCCCGGTCTGGCTTTTACTATGCTCTCATTGCTGGACAGTACTCCCCCCTCAGAGGTCCAGGAAGAATTCTATCAGGCACGCAAAAAACTCAGCGATGAGGCCAAAAACCTGCCGGCAGGAGTATCAGGACCGATGGTCAACGATGAGTTCTCGGATGTCACGTTTGCGCTATTTGCGCTGAAGGCAAAAGGAGAGCCACAGCGGCTACTGGTGCGCGATGCTGAGTCATTACGCCAGCGCTTATTGCATGTTCCCGGGGTGAAAAAGGTCAATATTATCGGTGAGCAGGCCGAGCGGATTTTTGTCTCATTTTCCCATGACCGTCTGGCAACCCTGGGGGTTTCTGCGCAGGATATCTTTGCTGCCCTGAACAACCAGAACATGCTGACACCTGCCGGCTCGATAGACACTCGTGGACCACAGGTTTTTATCCGTCTGGATGGGGCGTTTGACAAGCTGGAGAACATTCGTGAAACGCCGGTTGTGGTGCAGGGAAGGACGCTGAAGCTTTCCGATGTGGCAACGGTCGAGCGCGGCTACGAAGATCCGGCGACCTTTATGGTGCGTAACCAGGGAGAACCTGCACTTCTGCTGGGTATCGTGATGCGTGAGGGCTGGAACGGTCTGGAGCTGGGTAAAGCGCTGGATAAGGAAGCCGCCAGTATCAATGCGGGCATGCCACTAGGCATGACATTCGCGAAAGTCACCGATCAGTCAGTTAACATCAGTTCCGCCGTAGACGAGTTCATGATCAAGTTTTTTGTGGCGCTGCTGGTCGTGATGGTGGTCTGCTTTCTCAGTATGGGCTGGCGCGTCGGTGTTGTGGTTGCCGCTGCGGTACCTTTAACATTGGCTGCCGTTTTTGTGGTGATGGAAGCCACGGGCAAGAATTTTGACCGAATAACCCTGGGATCGCTCATCCTGGCGCTGGGGCTACTGGTGGATGATGCCATCATTGCCATCGAAATGATGGTGGTGAAAATGGAGGAGGGATACGACCGGATCAAAGCCTCGGCCTATGCCTGGAGTCACACCGCTGCACCAATGCTGGCTGGTACGCTGGTTACGGCCGTCGGCTTTATGCCCAACGGTTTTGCTCAATCCACAGCGGGTGAATACACCAGCAATATGTTCTGGATTGTGGGAATTGCCTTAATCGCCTCTTGGGTGGTGGCGGTGGTGTTTACACCGTATCTCGGGGTGAAAATGCTGCCAGACATCAAAACAGTTGAAGGGGGACATGATGCTATCTACAACACCCGCCGCTACAACCGTTTTCGTCAGTTGCTGACGCGGGTAATCGCGCGAAAATGGCTGGTCGCAGGTTCTGTTATCGCGGTTTTTACCGTCGCCCTTCTCGGCATGGCACTGGTGAAAAAACAGTTTTTCCCGACGTCTGACCGGCCTGAGGTCCTCGTGGAAGTGCAGATGCCGTATGGCACTTCCATTGAACAAACCAGCGCCGCCGTGACGAAAATTGAGGACTGGCTGAAGCGCCAAAAAGAGGCAAAAATTGTGACCTCTTATATCGGGCAAGGGTCACCCCGATTTTATCTCGCCATGGCGCCGGAACTGCCCGACCCCTCTTTTGCGAAAATTGTTATCCTGGCGGACAGTCAGGAATCCCGTGAGGTGCTCAAGTTCCGTCTTCGCCAGGCTGCGGCTGATGGACTGGCTCCTGAGGCGCGGGTTCGCGTGACCCAGCTGGTGTTTGGCCCCTATTCACCCTATCCGGTTGCCTTCCGTGTGACAGGGCCTGATCCGACTGTATTACGGGACATTGCAGATAAGGTGAAAACGCTGATGCAGGCTAGCCCGTTAATGAGAACGGTCAACACGGACTGGGGCTCACGCGTGCCGACACTGCATTTCACCCTGAATCAGGATCGCCTGCAGGCAGTGGGGCTGACATCAAACGCAGTGGCTCAGCAGCTTCAGTTCCTGCTTTCGGGCGTTCCTGTCACCCAGGTGCGTGAAGATATCCGTTCGGTGCAGGTCATGGGACGCGTTGCCGGTGATATCAGGCTTGATCCGGCGAAAATAGCGGGTTTCACTCTGGTCGGCTCCGCAGGGCAGCGTATTCCGCTATCGCAGGTTGGTGAAGTCGAAGTGCGCATGGAAGACCCGGTCCTGCGACGTCGTGACCGTATGCCAACCATTACCGTGCGGGGCGATATCGCCGAATCCCTGCAGCCGCCGGATGTCTCCACTGCGATTATGAAGCTGCTGCAGCCCATCATCACAACGCTTCCGGATGGATACCGTATTGAGGAGGCTGGCTCTATTGAGGAGTCAGGAAAAGCCACCCTGGCGATGGTACCGTTATTCCCTGTCATGATTGCCATGACACTGCTGATCATTATCCTTCAGGTGCGTTCAATGGCAGCGATGGTAATGGTGTTTATGACCGCACCTCTGGGACTGGTAGGCGTGGTGCCAACCTTGCTGCTCTTCAACCAGCCCTTTGGCATCAATGCGCTGGTTGGTCTGATTGCCCTGTCAGGGATTTTGATGCGTAACACGCTGATCCTCATCGGCCAGATCCATCATAACGAGCAGGAAGGGCTTGAACCCTTCCATGCGGTCATTGAGGCAACGGTACAGCGCTCCCGGCCTGTACTGCTTACGGCGATGGCGGCCATTCTGGCCTTTATCCCTTTAACACATTCGGTGTTCTGGGGAACCCTTGCCTACACACTGATAGGCGGGACACTGGGGGGGACCATCATTACGCTGGTATTCCTGCCAGCCATGTATGCCATCTGGTTCCGGATAAAGAGCCCGACTTCAACCTCGTCAGCGGAAAATCCATCCATTTCTGAAGGATTAAAAAATGTCTGAACATAAAGTCGTTCTGATTACCGGCGTTTCGTCAGGTATTGGCAGGGCGGCAGCCCTGGCTTTTAAAGCCAGAGGTTGTCAGGTATATGGTACCGTCAGGGATATCAATAGCGCTTCCCCGTTGAATGGTGTTGCGCTGACAGAAATTGATATACGCGATGAACATTCGGTGCAACAGGCAATTGAAAGAGTGATAGTCAAAGCCGGACGTATTGACGTTCTGGTTAACAGCGCGGGTGTGTCCCTGATTGGTGCAGTGGAGGAAACATCAGTGGAGGAGGCTACCCGGCTGTTTGATACCAATTTTTTCGGAGCATTACGTACGACAAGGGCCGTACTGCCACACATGCGAAATCAGAAAAGCGGGCGTATCGTGAATGTCAGCTCCGTGCTGGGCTTTCTGCCTGCGCCCTTTATGGGCATTTACGCTGCCTCAAAACATGCTCTGGAAGGGATGTCTGAAACCCTGGATCACGAGCTACGTGGAATCGGCGTTCGCGCTACGCTGGTTGAACCTTCTTTTACAAGAACAAAACTTGATATGAACTCCGCTGAAACAGCAGAAAAGATCGCCTTTTATGAGAATGCGCGAGGCCAGACCCTGGGGACCATACTGAAACAAGTCAGTACTGCTTCTTTACCCGAAAGCGTTGCAGGAGTAATTGTTAATGCAGCATTAGGGCCATGGAAAATGCGACACACACCGGGTGGTGAAGCCACGCTGCTTGCCAGACTACGTCGTTTTGCACCTGCCAGTATGGTTAGTAAGGGATTGAGAAAAGCCTTTGGAATGAAAGATTAGTCACTTGAGAATCATGCCTAAGCTGGAATAAATGCAAGCCGATGGATATGCCAGTTGTGCAGTACTGCACAACTGGCATGACTTTTTGTGTCAAGACATTCTGTATTTATCTCACCAAAGCGGGCGAATGCGTTGCTATCAAAGTCTGGTATTAACATAGCGACTTGCTCAGTATAAATTAACATAACACAATGTTATCAACGTCTGCTTTTGGCACGAAGCCGAGGAGTTTCCTGGGTTGGAAGTCCGCTGTGAGCGAAAAACGGACCTTCAAATCCGAACCGGTTCAATTGATTAACCTTGGTTGTCAGTTAAGCCATCGTTAACATGAATCCGATCGGAAATTCCTTATCGAATTTTTTACAAATACGCAGTGGCAAGAAAGATAGATTCTGGCTCATGACAAGCAGAGTGGTTCATTTGTATAAAGAGACTTCGCCTTCAGGACGCGTTTTGAACCTGCGATGCATCCACAGGTATTGCTCAGGGGCACGGAGAATTTCACGCTCGATGATCTTGTTCATATAAGCCGCTGCGGCGACCTTGTCTTCCCCTGGATAGCCTGACAACGGATTGCTGATATACATGTGATAACCTTTTTTATCGCTACGTCGAATCATGCTAAGTGTGATCAAGGGTGCACCAGCGAGTTTTGACAGAGCATACGTTCCGTTCGTCGTGGCTGCTTTTTTTACCGAGAAAAAAGGTGCAAAAACGCTTCCCTTAGACCCATAATCTTGGTCTGGTGCAAACCAAACGGCTTCACCAGCTTTTAGCGCATGAACAAAACCAGATAAATTACGTCGATTAATCATAGCTTTATTTGAACGCATACGCCCTTTTGTCTGTACCCATTCCATTAATGGATCATTGTGTGGGCGATACGTTGCCATCATAGGATGGCATAACCCCATTACTCTTCCACACAACTCAAGGGACATAAAATGAATCCCGACAACCATTACTCCCCTTGTCGCACCGGTCAGATTTTCAAGCCCTTCGACATCAAACCATTTTTTGACTCTCGCATCGCTCCAGAACCAGGCTATTCCTGTTTCCATCAGTCCCAGCCCGAGAGAAACAAAGTTTTTATTGACCATCTGGCTCCGGGCAAACGGCGTCATCTCGGGAAAGCACAGTTCGATATTTCTAATCGCAATTCCTTCCCGGCGTTTCAGAAAGGGTCTGGATATTTTTCCAAGGCCAGAACCCAGAATATGTAAAATGGGGTAAGGAAGTTGAACGAGAAGCCACAGCAGACCCAAACCAGACCAGGTAAGCCAGTGGCGAGGATGAAGTAAATTATGAGTAAAAGTCTGTGCCATAAATTTCCTTAATGCTAATGAAGGTTATAACGCAAAAGGAAAACAATGAGGCAATTCGTCTTTAGCGATACATTTTGTTTTAGACAATTTAAATTCATCTAAATTCAGAAAAAATAAGTTTGCAATGCCTGGTAAAGGATTTAAAGAGCCAGGAATGAATTGTAAGCCAGCAAATTTATTCTGTTATAAATCCATGGTTTTATCATTGATACTCAAGGAGTTGTCTTCTCGATTCATCATCATCAAGGTACTCAAAAGAAAGAAGCCGAATTTTGGTAAGTTTATAAAACCACTCACAATCGTTTCGTTGAATAATTTCGCCTGGTTTGAAACATATCCCGGATGCCACCCGAATAATCGCATATTTACCATTACTAAACCTGACCCGGTGAATACAGAAAGGTTGGCCAGCCTGTCCGTGACAGCTGTTCGACATGATATACCCTTCAATAAAAACAGATTTTTTAGATTTCATTATCATACCCTCGACAACAGCAGTACAGGAGGAACGTTGTCATTTTCCGACATCACTGACGTTAAGTGGCAGAAGCTGATCAGCCGCCGATACACCAGCATTCTGAAGGTCTGAACAACAGTCCGCAGGGAGGGCACTCAAGAACCGCATCTTTTCTTAGTTTACCTGCTTTCTGATCGGCTCTGTGTGCGCATACAGGGCAGGCAACATGAACCGGTCTTTCTTTAAAATACCTGAGCCCATTTGTATAAGACATAAATAATTCTCTGAGGAATACAGTAATTATTATACGCTTTAATATAAAAATAACTGGCATAAGTTATGTTAAGTTGTGTCTGAATCAGGATATCAGATATTGAAAATTGAACGTCTTATTTATGATACACTACCCTTCCGTGAGAAATTTAAGATGAAATCAGAAGACACCCTTGACTGGTATCCGGCACAACTACCGCCTGTGAAAATTATTCTTGGCGAAGCCGTGCTGGCTGTGGGTAAACAGGGCCGACCGATTAATACCCGCACCTTGCTGGAATACCTTCAGGTCATGCAGGACAAACAAAAAAGGCGGGATGACAAAATCGCCATGCAGACTGCGATTAATGTTCTCAGGGATAATCAGCGCATTAACGGCAGACGTTAACGCACCTCCGGGATCAGTGTCAGTTCTGAATGATCTCAACCGTGTGGTTTTGTCCATCATCCTTCAGCGGTATTCTGTCATCAGGGAGGAGAACACCATCCAGCGTCACGCAATATTCTGCATCGCCGCGTGAAACACTAATCTGATAATGGCTTTCACCATATTGATATGCCATAGAAAAAGACGACCACTCATCCGGTAACCTGGCATGAACACTAAAGTCAGTGCCGGAACGTTTTATCCCCAGTAATTCCTCGGTAAGTAAACGCCAGGCCCAGCCTGCGGAACCGGTATACCAGCTCCACCCTGCACGTCCGGTATGGGGAGCGACGCTGTAGACATCAGCACTCATGACATAAGGCTCAGCTTTATAAATCCCGACAGAGTCCGCATTCAGGGTATGATTTATAGGGCTGAGCATTGACCAGAGTTGCCAGGCGCGTTCGGCATTCCCCATTCGGGCAAAGGCCATCACTGCCCAGATGGCGCCATGCGTATACTGCCCTCCGTTTTCCCGCACGCCGGGCAGGTACCCCTGTATGTAGCCCGGATTTGGACCGTGTCCGTCGAAAGGAGGCGTTAACAGTTTGATCAGCCCTCCTTCGTTATCCACAAGGTGCTTATCCAGCGCCTGCATGGCCTTTGCGCACCGTCCCGGGCTCGCGGCGCCGGACAATACAGACCAGCTCTGCGCAATCGCATCAATCCGGCAGTCCTGTGAGGTTTTCGATCCCAGGGGAGTACCATCGTCAAAATACCCGCGCCGGTACCATTCCCCATCCCAGGCGTGGGCTTCGAGATTACTTTGCAGGCGCAGAGCCTGTGAACGGCACATCGCGGCGACGCTTTCATCCAGCCTGCGCTCCGCCAGCGCTGCAAACCGCTGCAAAATGTCGTACAGGAAGAAGCCCAGCCAGACGCTTTCACCTTTGCCCTCGATACCCACCCGGTTCATCCCGTCATTCCAGTCACCAGCCCCCATCAGCGGCAGGCCATGCTCCCCGAAGCGAAGTCCATAGTGAATAGCTTTGACGCAGTGTAACCAGAGTGTCTCTTCGGTGCCGCTGATGACCGGCGTGTCATAGACAGACTCTTCACCAGGCTGAAGCGAGCGTCCCTCCAGATAAGGAATGCGTATTTCCAGTGCATCCATATCCCCCGTCGTTTCAACATAGTGGCAAACAGCAAGCGGCAGCCAAAGATAGTCATCGGAACAGCGGGTACGCACACCGTTGCCGTGTGGCGGGTGCCACCAGTGCTGCACATCTCCCTCGATAAACTGCCGTGATGCACAGAGTATTATCTGTTCACGCATCCGGTTCGGAGCAGCGTGGCTCAGAGCCAGCGTATCCTGCAGCTGATCGCGAAAACCAAATGCACCGCCAGACTGATAGTAGCCACTCCGGGCCATAAGACGGCAGGCGATCGTCTGATACAACAGCCAGCCATTAACCAGTAAATTTACGGACGTGTCGGGGGTGTTAACTACGATTTTATCGAGCACATTGTGCCAGTGATTATGAATCCGGTTCAGCTCCTGGCGGACCGTATCCTCGTTCATGTAGCGGGCCAGCGTCTCCTGAGCACAAACATCATTCTCCTCTGCGCCGAGGATAAAAATAAACGTCCTCTGGTCCCCGTCAATTAATGTAACCGCCGATTGCACCGCTCCGCAGGGATCCAGACCGGCCCCCGTCTTACCAGAAAGCTTTTGCAGTTTCATGGCCGAAGGGGCGTGAAGGGAACCATTACGGCCAATAAACTCCCGGCGGTCCCCTGTCAGAGAACAGTCATTACCGCTGACGGCAAAAAATGCAGTTCGGCCGCCACCATTATCACCATAAAAGTTATTCGCAAGCACCCCGCAGCCGCCGGGCGTTCTGGCCACATGTGTCACAATGTGAGGGGCTGAGCGCGTTCGTGTTTCTCCGAGCGTCCACTCTACATAGCCTGTGACGGAAAGTTGACGTGTCCGTCCCGAAGAGTTACTGAGCGTCAGGAGCACCAGTTTAACCGGATCTTCTTCAGCAACCAGGACCGTCAACTCGCTGTCTATACCACTCTCACGATGGGCAAAAACGCTGTAGCCAAAACCATGGCGGGTCAGGTAATCACCGTGTCCGCGAACAGGTAAAGCCGTCGGCGACCAGCACTCCCCGCTCTCTTCATCGCGCAGGTAAAATGCCTCGCCGCTGCGATCGCTCACCGGATCGTTCTCCCACGGCGTCAACCGGTATTCATGGGCATTCTCATACCAGGTATAGGCCTGCCCTGCCTCTGAGATCACGCTGCCAAAACGGGAATTTGCCAGTATGTTCGACCAGGGAGCCGGTGTAAGCGCATTTTCCCGAAGGACGATCTGATACTCCCGCCCATCCTGAGAAAATCCACCGTACCCATTGAAATGGCATAACTGACTGGTATCAGGGCTCCAGTCCGTATGTTGATTACGCTCGCGCACAGCACGCGGAATGAATGCCCTTGCCGGCGATTTCAGGGTATGAATACGCTGGTTAAGCTGCTCAATAATACCCCCTGCGCGGTCATCAAGATAAAGACAGGCCACGCTCATCAAAAGCAACTTATCCTCAGCGGAGAGATGCTCACCGTTGCGGACAAAAAGCCCGCCCTTTTTATCCAGCAGACTGGCTTCAGACCCGGCATAAATTAACTCCATAATCTGATTTTGTAATCCCTGCTGGTAGCCGCCGGGGCTGTTATTCAGGATAACCAAATCAACATTCAACCCTTTCTGTCTCCAGTAACGGTGTGCCTGAATCAGTGTGGTCACTGAGGTGATACTTTCCTCGCTGGTTATACTCAGCAGCACTATCGGCAGATCCCCTGAAATTGCCCAGCCCCACAGTCCGGACTGGCCACGCCGGTTGCGGCCGATCGCCTGTCCTTCGGCGCGCAGCTCCTGGACAGGGTAAAGCACAGCGCTGGCGAGACAATTGAACAACGTGGCATCATCTTCACTGGCGTTCATCTGGCGCAATACCACCAGACTGTGAGACCAGGCCAGTTCAAAGACGCGATCGGCGATAGGGTAATCGCGATATTTCTCCAGCAACGCCAGGCTCTGCTGACGGGTCTCGCTGATGCCATAAATGATATCAATCGTAACCGGCTGCCCCGGCTGCAGAATGATGGCGTTGCGAATTGCCAGTATCGGATCCAGCACCGAGCCCGACGTGTTGCTTAGCATCCCTCCCGTCTCTATTGCCTGGGCAATCTCAGGGTTTCTGCCACGTCCAATAAACCTTGCCCTGTCCGTTTCAAACGACACGTTATGTCGGTTATCGCCATGCACCACCATCATGTGAAACAGGCAAGGGCCCGGTTCATCCGGTGAGCGCGGGCGCCGGTGGCAAAGAATAGCGTCACGCTCAGGAGCCAGCTCAGTCTGAATAAACAAATTGCTGAATGCCGGGTGTGCCAGATCGCTGGCATCAGGTGCCAGTACCACTTCAGCATAGGTTGTCAGCTCCAGAGAGCGAGGCTTGCGACCACGATGAATCAGTGTGAGCCGTCGCAATTCAACATCATCCTCCGGAGAGATCACCACCTGAGTTTTGATGCTGAGTCCCCCGAAGCTGCATCTGAATTCTGCCCCCGCATCGGTGAACAACACTTCCTCGTCTTGTCCGCTGGTGTAGCCTGTCGGTTGCCAGGTATTGCTCCACACATCTCCCGTCTGGGTATCGCGGATGTAGCAGAATGCTCCCCAGTTATCACGGGTGGTATCACTGCGCCAGCGCGTTAGTGCAATATCCTTCCAGCGACTGTAACCACCGCCCCCCGCAGTCAACATCAGATGATAATGGCCGTTGGACAGCAGTTGAATATCCGGGGCGGGAGTATCCACGCTATAGAAAATACGGGGTTCATAGCGGACGGGTTTGACCCTGCCCTCATGAGATTCAAAATGACGGCGCGGACTGTACAGATCGACCGCATCCGGCACGCGCTCCTGTAACAGCAGACTCGCTGATCGGAATACCGTACTGGACATAAAGCGTTCAGTCATGGGGGCGTCAAGCAGCACATGAGCCAGCGCCTGAAATGCCATACCTTGGTGATGCGCCATCCAGGACTGTACCACCGCATAGAGCTGACCGGTTGCAAGACGTGAGGGGGTATAGTCCAGCGCTTCGTAAAAACCATATTCGCCGTGCGCGCCATTTTTTTGCAGCCTGAACAGGTTCTCACAGGCTTTCTGTGGAGAGACCATCAGCGCCAGCAACGTGGCATACGGGGCGACAACCATGTCATCAGCAAGCCCCCTGCGCAGACCGAGACCCGGCACGCCAAAGGCCTGATACTGATAATTATGCTGAACATCAAAAGCATGATAGCCAGACTCTGAAACACCCCATGGTACCCCGCGTTCTTTCCCCCAGTGGATCTGGCGCATAACTGCCGACTGACTCATCTCATCGAGCAGGCTGCCGGGCCAGGTGGGCATAACCAGATTCGGCATCAGATATTCAAACATGGATCCGCTCCATGACATTAGGGCAGTTTCATTATCAATCGTGGTAAACAATCGACCCAGCGCGTACCAGCTTTTAAGAGGTAGCTGATTAGTCGCAATTGCAAGAAAACTGGTCAGGCGGATTTCAGACGGCAGGAGATCGTAGTGGCTCTTGTCAGGCATATTGGTGTCACAGTTATAACCGACGCTGAGCAGACTGGTTGCTTCACTGTACAGAAAGGCGAAATCCATCCGGGCATGCTCATCCAGCCGCTGTTCCAGCTCGATGATAATATTGAGTCGCATTCGGGCCTGCTCTGCCACTGACGCCGGAGGCGTTCCTGTACCGGTTAATGTCGGACGGGCAAGCTCGCTCAGCGTCGGCAGCGTCTGTTCATTCCAGGATGCAGGTAACCAGCCAAGCAACAGAGACCACTCATGGCAAAGCTGAACCAGTTGATGCTCCAGATGTCCAGCCCAGCGCATCTGAAGAGGAGATCCCTGATGACATGCGCTGGTCAGATGGTTGCACTGGGTGCGCATGCTTTTCAGTTCGCTGAAAAACACCTGCGGAGAGAGCGACACCGCGTTCAGGCAATGCTTGCGCAGCAGTCTCAGGCTGTCAGGTGGGTTCTCACCCCACTGTTTTTCCAGAATATCCAGCGTATCGTTCAGTCCTGCCAGTATCTGTTGGCTGCTTAAAACAGGCTGATGACGCATGGCGGACAGGCCTGCACGCAGGGTCAACAAATGCCCGGCCATGTTGCCGCTGTCGACGCTGGAGATATAGCGTGGACTGAGGGGGACCAGCGTACGGGTGTCATACCAGTTGTAGAGATGGCCCCGGTAGTGCTCCATTTTATCCAGCGTGTCGAGCGTGAGCGACACGCGCCGGAGCACCTCTCCGCCGGGCAGGTAGCCAAAGTCCCATGCCGTCAGGTTAGCCATAAGGGAAAGACCAATGTTGGTAGGAGAAGTTCGGTGTGCCACCGTCGGTTGTGGTATTTCCTGATAATTATCAGGTGGAAGCCAGTTCTCTTTTTCTGTGGCAAAGGTTTCAAAAAATGCCCAGATTTCACGACTTGTCTGGCGTAACAGCTGTTTTTGTTCCTGAGTTGGCGAAAAAACCTTACGCACGGGCTGGCGACTCAGCCAACTCAGCAGCAGCGGGGCCACACACCATACCAAACCGATCGGTAACGCAATCCCCAGCAGTTGGGGGGCAAATTGTCCGGTCAGTATTGTCAGCGTCACGCCACCGGCAACGTTCAGCCACATCGCCTGATAAAAACGTGCAACAGTGGATCTGGCCTGACTGCTGTCCTGGCTGTGGCTGACCCACTGGCTGAGGTGACGCCTGCTTATCCCCAGTCGCCATAGCGTCACGGCGATCGCTTTCAGCGAATATCCGGCTTCGTGCGGCAGTATCGCAAAATTAAGGCTGATACCTGACAGACGCTTTAGCGCGCCCGCCCCCACCAGTAACAGATGCGGCTTCACGCGGCGACGCAGAGGTTTATGCAGAAGGTCATGGCTGATGCAGAGGATGGCTGGCAACAGCCATATCAGCAACAGTATGCCCAGCCAGTAAACCGGATTGGGTACCCAAAGCAGAGTGAAGAACAGCAATACCAGTAAAGAGGGGGCGACCAGACTGCGACGTAGATTATCGAGTAATTTCCAGTAAGAAAGCGCGGTCAGCGGATTCCTGACCCGGGTTCCATCGGCTTTTCTGACGCGTGGTTTCAGCCAGTTAAGCAGTTGCCAGTCACCCCGGATCCAGCGTGAACGTCGTGCAACATCCGACAGATAATTATTAGGATACTGTTCGTACAGTAATACCTCGCTCAGCAGACCCGAACGTGCATAGCATCCTTCAAGCAGATCGTGGCTGAGTACCAGATTTTCTGGGCAGATGTTGGTAGTGGCCTGCATAAAAATATCAACATCGTAAATCCCTTTGCCCACAAACGAGCCTTCCCCAAAGAGATCCTGATAGATATCCGAAGACATCATCGAATAAGGGTTATTGCCCGGTACGCTGCTGCGCAGGGCTGCGTAACGCCCCTGACCGTTGCGTGGTATCTCCTCCGCAAGACCGGGCTGTAAAATACCGAATCCTTTGACAACCCTCTGGCGTACCGGATCATACTCAGGCGTATTCAGCGGATGCGCCATCGTCGCGACGAGTTTGTGTGCCGTATCGCGCGGGAGTACCGTATCGCTGTCCAGGGTAATGACGTATTTTATGTGACCCGGTAAAAGGTGGGCAGGCATCTCTGCAACGCTGACGAATTGCGTTCCGGGATGGCGCAACCAGCTGTTCAGTAACGCCAGTTTTCCCCGCTTGCGTTCATAGCCCATCCACGCTCCTTCCGAGGGGTTCCATTCAGGCTGGCGATGTAACAGATAAAAACGTGGTCGGCCGGAGGGGTAGCGGCGATTAAGCGCCTGCGTATCGGCGATAGCCTGTCTGAGCAGCGCGTGACTTTCCGGCGAGGGTTCATTTTCAGAATCAGCAAAATCAGTGAGCAGCGCGAACCTGAGATTTTCGTTTTCATTCCCTAACCAGCAGACTTCAAGACTGGTGAGGAGCTGGCTGAAACTTTCGTGGCTGGTCAACATGCAGGGAATGACTAACATGGTGGCACTGTCAGCGGGAATCCCGGCTGAAAAATCCATCCCCGGCAAGGGTCGAGGAACGCGAAAACGGGTGGTTGCATCACTGAGTAAATCGCTCATTAACTGAGTCAAAGCGATAATCAGAGGCAATATCACCGCGATCAACAGCCAGTCTGTGCCCTGCATGGCGGTTTCGTGCAATATTGCTGCGGTCGCTGCGGTTGTCAGCAGCGTCAGGCTTCCAATCCATGACAGCAGGGTTATTCTGTTGAAACTGTGCCGCAAGCGTAGGAGCCTTGAGGCATCTGCCAGGAGATGAATATCCAGCGCCTGTCGACCTTCGCCCGCAAGATAATAACCAAGATGATGTTCCGGTGTATCGGGCGCTTTTTCCTCTGAAAACGCCAGCACTTTCTCTGCAACCTCAGGCTCGCTGAGACCGCTGTCTCTGGCCAGAACCTCAACTACGTGCCGGTAATGATCCCGGGTATTGAAGTGCATCCGGGGATAGATGCCGGCAGGATCATTGCGTAATGTCTGTTCGACAACGCTTATCGTTTCGGCGAAATCAGCCCAGTCCGTTTCACTCAATAATCGCAGGCCCGCAATGCTGTTACTTACAGACAGCTGGCTGGCGGCAAGCTGCTGATTGAAACTATGTATGAGAACGTCAGTGGTGATCCCCTGTTCCCGAAGGCACTGATCAACCCAGGTCAGAGGTAACGACAGCGCGTTGCCATGCCCCTGCAGGCGCCGCACCACCTCTGCGACAAACGCACTGGTTAACGGAGGCCGGGAGCGCGCCATATCGGCAACCACCATGATTAAATCACCAGGCGCACTCTCTGCGCATTCGACAATCCTTGTTATCCACGTATCGGCAAGGTTTCTGTCTTGCTGCGCTTTTATCACTTCCATACTGATACGACGAAGATTTTCAATCAGCGCCAGGCGCAGCATTCCCGGTAACGCCCAGACTTCACCCAGCGTCAGCGGCGTCACCTGTTGATAGGCAGTGAGATAGCTGGTCAGGCTGGCGGCATCCCAGCGGCCATCGCCGTGAGCAATAGCCTCTGATGCAATATGATAAATTCGTGGGCAATTCAGCGGCGATACCAGCGACGGAAGACCTTTGCCAAAGCTTTTCGGCAGATGCTGGCGGACAGTGCGGATTTGTTCCTCAATCAGATAATAATTGTCCAGCAGCCATTCACCGGCGGGCATGATACTGGTCTTTTTACCCGCGTTAAGCTCATAGCAGTTTTGGGTAATGACGGCCTCATTGTCGCCAAGCCGTTTCAGAAGATAATAAGGATGCTTATCCGGTGATACTTTATGAGTCCGCGCCAGCTTCTGGCCGTAGCGTTCCATCTGGACGGTCGAAAAGAGTTCTGACCGCGGCGAGCTTTCACCGGCAGGATCGTTCGCCGAAAACGTTATGTTTTCGGCAGCATTCATCAGTATACGGGAGCGGTTAAACCACGCTCTGGGGATCATTTTCATAGCATTGCTCTGATGCGACGTTAGCGCGCAGGAGCAGTTGCGAAATCAGTTCAGAAACGTTCTCTCAGGATGGGCGTCAGGCATCAGGGATTTAACAGCTGCCGGAATCTAACATAAGTATAGGACATGAGCTCTGTTCTGCGGTTTTGGTCGAGCTAGCGTCGGGAGATAAACAGAGCCTTACATCCGGGGCAAAGCATGGTCTGGTTGAGCCGGATTTTTGACAACGGTTGTACTGATTTTAAGCCACAAACAGGACAGGCAGCTGTGGCAGTAGACGCACTGCTGAAGAATTTCATTGCGTAATTGATAACAGACATAACCATTAACCTTTCAATGAATGAGCTTCACCGTACCACATGTGGTTAAGTTTTAATCTATCTATTTTGACACACTGAAAATCAGGAAAGATAAATGTTCGCAGCCACAGGCCCCCGGAGACCGTTTATCCGGCAAAATTCTATGCGCCTTCCAGGGATGAGTAATTCTGATTCGCGGGAGTTAACGGCTGAAATGTGAAGCAGAACGTCTTTTCGTCCATCAGATGGGATGATGAGGCCTTTACCACTAAGAATGTCAAAGCTTTTGACAATTCCAGTCATTTTATGGGACAAGTCAATTCCTTATTGAAAACACGTAAAGACTATACATTGAAAATGGCATTCAGCCACTTTTATTTTCCCTACAGGACCGCTGGACGGCTAAAATATAATTTGCTTATATCGATTCCCTGTGCCTTAATGAATTCCATCAGTTCGATATACTAATGAAAGTAAGAAATTTTCCGGGCAGTTCTCATTACCAGGCGCTATCGTTGATATCCCCTCTTTTTGAGTCCATACGTTTACTATCAATACAATGATGCATAACTGGAGTCAGTATGACCTCTAGAATTACAGGCCTGGTAAAATGGTTTAACGAAGACAAAGGTTTTGGCTTCATCTCTCCTCTTGATGGCAGCAAAGATATCGTTGTCCATTTTTCTGCGCTTAATGGCGACAACTTTAAAACTTTATTTGAAGGGCAGAAAGTTGAATTCGCTATTCACAGCGGTGACAAAGGTCCTGCTGCAGCAAAAGTAATACTTTGCGATAAATAAATTATTGTGGATCTGCAATAACGATGAAGGATTGTTCCTGAGTAGACAGATCCATAACTTAAATCAGATGAAGGTCGTTTATTCTTAATATCAGGCCAGCATGCTTTTTCGCAATTATTAGCGTGCTGACCGATGTGATGAAGTGCAGGACTGCTGCATGAAAGTCTGAAAGCAGAAGCTAACTGCTTATTAAATAATAAAGTGCGTAAGAGGCGAGGCTGCCTCCGAAAGCATCACATCTTTGCTTCTACCTTAATCACATCTGCCAGTTAACATCCACGTGATGTACAGGGTAATAGAATATGATTAAAGTCCTTGTTTTCTTTAATGCTGAATCCTGTAAAGTCATGGCCGTTCTGGAAGGTATATCCTCTATCAGGCTGGAATATCCAAACGGTGAAGAAAGGTCTCTTCGGATTATGTCTGCAGGCTTTCCTTCCTTAACTGGCGATCATGATATTGTTTACGTAGCTTCTGACAGGGAGTTGACGTCACAGGAGATACTTGATGCGGTCAGGAAATATTTATAGCATTTTGTCATGCTCTCTGCTCCACGTTTAATTGCATGCTTACCCTATTTATCAGAATCGAACAAAAAATGAGTTAAAAAAATTTATGGCCTGCTAACAGCAGGCATTTTTTTACATTACACTTTTTTAGAAACACCTCAATAAAGAGAGAGTAATTCGCTACCCTCTGACAAAATGCAGGTGTCTCTTACCTGCGTGCCATCTTGCCATTTGTGAAAAATCTTACTAAGTGGCCGCGCTAATTCACTAAATGTCTCACCTGATTTAAGCTCACCAGGTATGACTGAAGCAATAGTTATGAGGGTATAAAAAGGCTCTCCGGATGGCTCCTGGCATCATAGTTTTTAGTACCTTCAAAAATGCAGGGACATTTCGTAGGAGTTGGAATTTAGTTCTTGCACATTCTTCTTAATTTTGTCTTGCGATAAGAGATTTATATAAGTAGTCTAAACCTCATTAATAACAATATGTACCAATAGGATTAAAATGCTCAGTAAGAAAAATCGGGTTGATGAGCAACCGTCGACATTGGTATTTGCTGAACAACGAAAAAACTTTAAAAGGTCTCTTTATGTCAGATGCTCTTACACAGTTAAACAATATCCGTACCTTACGTTCTCAGACTCGTGAAATGTCATTAGATGTACTGGAAGATGTTCTGGAAAAGTTTAAGATTATTCTTATAGAACGACGAGAAGAAGAGACATTACGTCTAACAAATGAAAGTCAGCGCCGCGATAAACTGGAAACACTTCGTCAGATGATGCTTGATGAAGGTATCGACCCCTCCGAACTTATGGCTGCTATTGGCTCTCCGGGTAAGGCTAAAAGGACGTGCTCCCCCCGCCCCGCGAAGTATCGATATACTGACGAAACTGGAGAGTCAAAAACATGGTCAGGTCAGGGGCGAATGCCGAAGCAGATCTCAAATCTGATTGCTGAAGGTGGGGAATTAAAAGATTTTGAAATCAGCTAAAAAGAGCCGGGTATAACACGGCTCTTATTGGTATAGGCCGCAAGTTGCCTTAGAGAATAGTCGAGAAACATTTAGTTCCGTCGATGTAGCCGAGGAGCTGTTTAAAACCACAGTACTGCTAAAGGGACAAACCGGTTATCTTGCAGATCGTTACAGCGAGCAAAAGAGAACCATCAGGAGCTTTCATCCCGAGTCAATCAGGACAAAATATAACGTATGTTCTTCCTGAATCCATTCTGCATGAGCTTAACTACGTCCGTTATTGGCACAGGGCTGCTGTTGCAGCCCTGACAACCTTAGACTTCAATCGATTCGGAGATCTCTAACGCATCATCGACTTCAATGCCCAGATAACGGACTGTGCTTTCCAGTTTCTTATGACCCAACAGAAGTTGGATCACCCGGAGATTCTTGGTTTTTTTGTAGATCAGGTAAGGTTTTGTTCTTCTCATTGAATGTGTGCTGTAAAGAGAATCTTCGAGACCAAGCTTTTCTACCCACCCATGAAAGATTCGGTTGTATTGCCGGGTTGAAATGTGCTGGTTAGTTCCGACCCGAGACCGAAACAAGAAGTCTTTACTATGCAAATTGCCAAGCTTAATCAATGCAACAACAGCTTCTCTTGTTCCTTTGGTTATCTCAAATTGCACAGGGCTACCGGTTTTCTGCTGCAACACCGTAGCTCTGCTTGAAACAGAGCTACCATATGCAACATCAGATACTTTGAGTTTGACGAGATCACAGCCTCGAAGCTTACTGTCCAGGGCCATATTGAACAGAGCTAAATCGCGCGTTTTACCTTCCAGTTCAAGCCGGATTCGGATACCCCAGATATGAGATATCTGAAGTGGTTTTTTTTGGCCTATGATACGGTCTTTGTTCCACGGTGACGTGTTCATACTCAAATCTCCTGCAATGTAGGAGATTTGAGTATGGTTGTCCCTTATGAGCGATAAGCGGACCACACTATCTAAATAAAGGCATCACAGATAATGTCGGGACAGCTCATGCTAAAAAATGTATAACTTTTTTTTTCACCGACGATAAAGAAGGGATTTCAATGGTTGAGGTTGAGGTTGAGGTAATAAAAATGAAGTATCCAGGCGCAGATGCCTGGCAAATGGGTGACAGCCCGGAACTCGCCAGCGAGCTTGCGGACCTGATCAAAAAAGGGATCAAAACGGCCTCTTGCGGATCTTTTGCCTCTTTCCAGCAGGAGGATTCTGCCCTGAGGATTGGGAGTTATAACATCATTCTTGATGGCCAGAATGTTCCGGTCTGCGTGATCAGACTGGTTTCATTGCGGCTTGTGCGTTTTTGTGATGTGACTGAGGCGTTCGCTCGCAAAGAAGGTGAAGGGGATTTAAGCCTTGAATACTGGCAGAAAGAGCATCAGAGATTTTTCAGCCGCGAAGGTCATTTTTCTGAAGATATGGAGTTGATCACAGAAGAGTTTGAAGTAGTTGAGATCCTGTAGGACAGAGTAAACGGGTTGACGTTCATCAATTGCCATTTATACCAATGTCCGCTTCTGGCACAAAGCGGACTTCAGGGGCAGCAACGATGTCCGAGGTCATGACGGACACTCAGCGTGAAGTTGATAAGTGTCGCTTCGTCGCTGATCCGCCGCCAGGCTGATTTATCCACTAAAGGCAATATTCACATTGTTTTCCTTCCTGAATAGCAATAATCCACAAATCACAACAATCCGTCACGTTTTATGCCTATCGGGCAATAATCCCTCTCATTTTGTCCGCAGATCCGAAAAAAG